>NZ_JAHBDR010000098.1:0-28876 GCF_019956575.1 Pseudomonas sp. A-R-19 | reverse complement strand
CGGAAGAAGACACGGATTGATCAAACGAACTATGATTTTTCATGGACTCGCCCTCGCTGTCGTTGGCTGTTTAGACTGCCACCGTGGCGCATTGACGCCTCGGCTTGGGCGAGTCCATCCAATTACAAGTTCTGCGTTAGGCAAACTCTTCGTGGAGCATCGCCACAAACGCCTCTCGCGCCGGGTGCACCCCCGCGTTTTCGTGCCAGTAAAACAGGCTCTCGATGGCCGTCAGTTCGGGAAACTCAAACGCCACGCACCCGGCGCCCTTGGCGTATTGATCGAACACCCCTTTCGTCACCAGCGCCACGCCGGCCCCGGCGCTGACGCAACCGACAATCGCACCATAGCTGGCCAGGCTGACAATCGGCAGCGCCAACCCATTGCGCAATAACCAATGCTCCATCGCCGCCCGGTACGGACAGCCCTGTGGCCAAAGGAACATCGTCTTGTCCTGCAGGTCCGTCACGTCGCGCAGCGGTCCGAGGGAGGTCGAGGCAATCAACAGCAACTCTTCGCGGTACATCGGCGTGCGCTTGAGGTGCGAACGCTCGACGTCGACCGCAACGATTGCACCGTCGAGCTTGTGATTGAGCGTGTCGTCGAGCAACTGGGCCCAGGTGCCGGTGGTCAGCTCCAGCGCCACCTGCGGGAAACGCTTGTGGAATTTCGCCAGCAGACGCGGCAAGCGCCCCGTGGCCGACGACTCGATGGCGCCGATGCGCAACGGGCCGGAGGGTTCGGCGCAAGGGTCGAGCGCACGCTTGGCCTCGGCGGTGAGGGCAAGAATTTTCGAGGCGTAGGCCAGGAACGTCTGCCCCGACGGGCTGATGCGCAGCCCTCGGCCCTCACGCAGAAACAACGCGACACCCAGTTCGGCCTCCAGGGCCTTGATCCGTGCCGTGATGTTCGACGGCACGCAATGCAGCACCTCAGCCGCGCGGGCGATGCTGCCGACGTCGGCCACGGTCTTGAACATGCGAATCTGTGCCAGCTCCATACATCACCTAGAGTGAACGATCTACGCATTATAAGTCAGTTGTGGAGAACGATGCGCTTTCTGATACTCGGTGCATCCACCTACAGGTGCACCACCATGACGCCGCTCACCCCCTCCCCCGTTTCACCCTGGAAAATCATCCTGGCCATGGCGTTTGTCGTGGCGTGCTGGGGTTATTCCCCGACCGGCATCCATATCGGCTTGCAGGCCTACGACCCGGTGCATCTGGCGCTGCTGCGCTTCCTGCTGGCCTCCGTATTCATGGCCGTGGTCGCGTTAATCAAGGGCATACGCCTGCCGAGCCTGCGCGATCTGCCGCTGATGTTCGGCCTGGGTTTCTTTGCCGTAAGCCTGCACCACGTGGCGATCAACTTCGGGCAGCAGGGTGTCAGCGCTGGCGCTTCGAGCGTCCTGGCCCAGACCACGCCGCTGTTCAGCACATTGATTGCGCGCTTCGTGTTCAAGGATCGGGTGAGCCTGTGGCGCTGGGGTTGTGTGCTGCTCGGGTTGTTGGGTGTGGTGATTGTGGTGGCGGGCGATCATGGCCTGGGCAGTATTGATGCCCACGGTTTGCTCATCCTGCTGGCGGCGGTGTCCTGGAGTCTCTATTTTGCCCTGCAAAAGCATCACACCGGGCGTTACGACGGGCTGACGCTGGTGTGTTACACGGTGTGGTCCGGGACGGTGTTGTTGCTGGTTTTCTTGCCCGGCATGGTGGATCAAGTCGCCCAGGCACCGATGCGCGTACAGCTCGCGGTGATCGCCCTGGGGATTTTCCCCAGTGCCCTCGCGTACCTGGCCTGGGCCTATGTGCTGGCGCATGTGGACCTGAGCCGGGCGACGATGACGCTGTACCTGACGCCACCGACGGCGATGGTGATTGCGTCCTATGCGCTTGGCGAACGGCCGACATTGATGATCGTGGTCGGCGGGTTGGTGGTGTTGGCGAGTGTGCTGGCGTTGAATCTGGAGCGGCGGGCTGTGGTTGTTCAAGTTGCTCGGGTCTGATCCATGCTGTTTGTTGCCTGGACTGACGCTTTCGCGAGCAAGCCCGCTCCCACAGGGGTTATATGTATGCCGTTGTGCTTGAGTACGACTCAAAACCTGTGGGAGCGGGCTTGCTCGCGAAGAACGATGACTCGGTGTCACAGAAAAACAGACAAATTCAGCTAGCCGAAAACCGGTCACGGCTGTTAGTCAGATGCAACCACATCGCCGCCCGCGCCGCGTCCGGGTCCTGGCGCTTGATGGCATTGAGGATCGCCTCGTGCTCCAGGTTGGCCAACTGGCCGAGCTTGCTCAAGTCCACTGCGCCACGCTCGGCGGCATTGACCCGGGTGCGCGGAATCATCGCATTGCCCAGGTGCTGCATGATCTCGGTGAAACACAGGTTGCCGGTGGCTTCGGCGATCACCAGATGAAAACGCCGGTCCGCTTCGACACAGCTGTCGTTGTTGGCCAGCAGGCTTTGATAGTCATCCAGTGCTTCACGCATCTGCGCCAATTGCAGATCGCTGCGGCGCGTTGCCGCCAGCGCCGCCGCCTGGGTTTCCAGGCCCATACGCAACTCCAGAATGCTGCGCACCCCCAACGCGGTATCGACATTCAGCCGCAGCCCCTGCTCCGGCGCGCGCTCGATCACAAACGTGCCGATGCCATGGCGAGTTTCCACCAGCCCCGAGGCCTGCAACTTGGAGATCGCCTCGCGCACCACCGTGCGACTGACCCCGTGTTCCTGAACGATGGTGTTCTCCGACGGCAGCTTGTCGCCGGGCAGCATCTGGCCGAGCAGGATGCGCTGGGTCAGTTTCTCTACCAGGTCATGGGCCAGGTTATGGCTGCGCTTGCGAGCAGGTACTTCGAGGTGTTCTTGCATGAGGGTGTCCGCAAATCAGGGCTATCGAATCGTAGCACCGCGCTTGCCGGGAATCCTGAAAAATCTCGCTCAACTTGTATGACAACACTCAAGAACAAGCCCATCTCGAGTCACAAAACACGCCAACCAGCACAGCACAAAGCATAACAATCCACCTATAAAGCACCATTTTGTTGGATCAACGTGGTTGCACGATGAAAAAACCTAGTTGTATGATGTCTATCAACAACGCAGCACTCAGCTTCACCCCGCATAAAAATAACGAGTGGGAGAAAACGCAGTGAATACATCCATCTCCGGGATGCACGACGACGCCAGTACAGCGCTGAAGTCGGCCATCGCCAAAGTCAAACGTCACGTCTTGCCGCTGTTCGTCATCATGTTCATCGTCAATTACATTGATCGCGTGAACATCGGTTTCGTCCGCGCCCACATGGAACACGACCTGGGCATTGGCGCTGCTGCCTACGGCCTGGGTGCCGGGCTGTTCTTCATCGGTTACGCGCTGTTCGAAGTGCCTTCCAACATCCTCCTGCAAAAAGTCGGCGCACGTATCTGGCTGACCCGCATCATGCTGACCTGGGGCCTGGTCGCCGCGGGCATGGCGTTCATCCAGAACGAAACCCACTTCTACATCCTGCGTTTTCTGCTGGGCGTGGCCGAAGCCGGGTTCTTCCCCGGGGTGATTTACTACTTCACCCGCTGGTTGCCCGGCGTGGAACGTGGCAAGGCAATTGCCATCTTCCTCAGTGGCTCGGCGCTCGCGTCGTTGATCTCAGGCCCGCTGTCCGGGTTGCTCCTGCAAATCGAAGGGCTGGGCCTGCACGGCTGGCAGTGGATGTACTTCATCGAGGGCATGTTTTCGGTGGGGTTGTGCGTGTTCGTCTGGTTCTGGCTGGACTCCAGGCCCCATGACGCCAAATGGCTGAGCCGCGAAGAGCAGGACGCGCTGGTCAAGGCCATCGACGACGAACAACTGGCCCGGGAAGCGGCGACGCCGATCAAGCCGTCACTGGGCAAGTTGCTCAAGGACCGCCAGATCATCCTGTTCTGCCTGATCTACTTCTTTATCCAACTGACCATCTATGCCGCGACCTTCTGGCTGCCGAGCATCATCAAGAAGATGGGCGACCTGAGCGACATCCAGGTCGGGCTGTTCAACTCGATTCCGTGGTTGCTGTCGATTGTCGGCATGTACGCCTTCGCGTCCCTGTCCGCCAAATGGAAACACCAGCAGGCCTGGGTCGCCGCCGCGCTGCTGATTGCCGCCGCCGGGATGTTCATGTCCACCACCGGCGGGCCGGTCTTCGCCTTCGTTGCGATCTGCTTTGCCGCGCTGGGCTTCAAATCGGCCTCTTCGCTATTCTGGCCGATCCCCCAGGCCTACCTGGATGCGCGAATTGCCGCTGGCGTCATCGCGCTGATCAACTCGGTGGGCAACCTCGGCGGCTTCGTTGCGCCGACCACTTTCGGCCTGCTCGAAGAGCGCACCGGTTCCATTCAGGGCGGGCTATACGGACTGGCCGCGACCTCGATCATCGCCGCCATCATCGTCTTCGCCGCTCGCAACACACCGAAGCCCGCACCCGCCGTGGCGCAGGGCAAGCCCACGCCCAACCACGCCTGAATTGCGCTTTTTAAGGATTGGAAAATGAACGCACAAGACACTGCAAAAGCCCCGATCATCACCAGCATGCAAGTGGTTCCGGTCGCCGGCCACGATGGCATGCTGCTCAACCTGAGCGGCGCCCACGGCCCGTTTTTCACTCGCAACATCGTGATCCTCAAGGACAACGCCGGCCACACCGGCGTCGGCGAAGTACCGGGGGGCGAGCGCATTCGCCAGACCCTCGAAGACGCGCGCAGCCTGGTGGTCGGCAGCCCAATCGGTACCTATCAGAAGATCCTTAATCAGGTACGCCAGACCTTCGCCGACCGCGATGCCGGTGGCCGCGGTTTGCAGACCTTCGACCTGCGCATCACCATCCACGCCGTCACCGGCCTGGAAGCCGCCTTGCTCGATTTGCTCGGCCAGCACCTGGACGTACCGGTGGCCGCCCTGCTCGGCGAAGGCCAGCAGCGTGATGAAGTGAAGATGCTCGGCTATCTGTTTTATGTCGGTGATCGCCAGCAGACTGACCTCGCCTACCGCAGCGAACCGGACGCCGACAACGACTGGTTCCGCGTGCGGCATGAGCAAGCCATGACCGCCGAAGGCGTGGTGCGTCTGGCCGAGGCCGCCCATGCCCGGTACGGTTTCAAGGATTTCAAACTCAAGGGCGGCGTACTCAGTGGCGATGCCGAAATCGAAGCGGTCACGGCCCTCGCCGTACGCTTCCCCGATGCACGCGTCACCCTCGACCCGAATGGTGCCTGGTCACTGAAGGAGGCGATCCGTTTGTGCCGCGATCAGCACCACGTGCTGGCCTATGCCGAAGACCCGTGCGGCGCGGAAAACGGTTACTCGGGACGTGAAGTCATGGCCGAGTTCCGCCGGGCCACGGGCCTGAAGACCGCGACCAACATGATCGCCACCGACTGGCGCGAGATGGGCCACGCGATCCAGTTGCAATCGGTCGACATTCCCCTGGCCGACCCGCACTTCTGGACCATGCAAGGCTCGGTGCGCGTGGCGCAGATGTGCCACGAATGGGGCCTGACCTGGGGTTCGCACTCCAACAACCACTTCGACATTTCCCTGGCCATGTTCACCCATGTCGCGGCAGCCGCGCCGGGCGAGATCACGGCCATCGACACCCACTGGATCTGGCAGGACGGCCAGCGCCTGACCAAGGCCCCGCTGCAAATCGTCGACGGCTGCGTGCAGGTACCGCAGAAACCGGGGCTGGGGGTCGAACTGGACATGGATCAGGTCGCCAAGGCCCACGAGCTATACAAAGGCATGGGCCTGGGTGCGCGGGATGACAGCGTGGCGATGCAGTTCCTGATTCCCGGCTGGAAGTTCGATAACAAACGGCCGTGCCTGGTGCGCTAGTCTTCTGTTCACCCTGTGGGAGCGGGCTTGCTCGCGAAGACGGCGGCACGTCCAGCATCAATGTGACTGATAGACCGCGTTCGTCGGAACGCCGCCTGGAGCAAGCCCGCTCCCACTGAAATTTGGCTTGGTCATCGGCGACGGGGTTTAATGACCGCTTTGAATAAAACGGTCAGCCCAATGAGATTCCATGCAACGAAGAAGGACCAAACCGGTACCGTCCGACCAATAATTCTGGCGGCATGTTTAGCATTGTTCGCTACTACCCCGTGTTCTGCCCTGGAAAATGTCGAGACAGTGGTGAACGCCGCTGTACAACCGGTGATGCAAGCCGAGGGCATTCACGGCATGGCCGTGGCGGTCACCGTGAACGGCCAGGCGCACTACTTCAACTATGGCGTCGCCTCGACAGAAACCGGCAGCCCTGTCACGCAAGACACCCTGTTCGAAATCGGCTCCGTCAGCAAAACCTTCACCGCCACCCTCGCCGCCTACGCCCAGGCCACGGGCAAGCTGTCGCTGTCGGACAAGGCCAGCCATGTCCTGCCGGCCTTGCGCGGCAGTGCGTTCGACCACATCAGCGTGCTGCAACTGGGTACCTACAGCGCTGGCGGCCTGCCGCTGCAATTCCCGGCTGAAGCTGATTCGGCCGACAAAATGCTCGGCTACTACAAACAATGGAAACCGCTCTACGCCCCCGGCAGCCACCGACTGTATTCGAACCCCAGCCTCGGCCTGTTCGGCTACCTCTCTGCGCAAAGCATGGGCCAGCCGTTTGATCAGTTGATGGAGAAAACCCTGCTGCCGAAACTGGGCCTCAAGCACACCTACGTGCATGTGCCGCAGGACCAGATGGCGCTGTACGCCCAGGGCTACAACAAGGCGGACAAACCGGTACGGGTCACTCCAGGTGCGCTGGATTCCGAGGCGTACGGGGTGAAAACCAGCGCTGCGGACCTGCTGGGCTTTGTCGACGCCAACATGAAACCGGCGTCTCTGGAAAAGCCATTGCAGCAAGCCATCGCCTTGACCCATAGCGGTTACTACACCGTTGGCGATATGACCCAGGGCCTGGGCTGGGAGATGTATCGCTACCCGATCACACTGGATCGCCTGCTGGACGGCAACTCCACGCCGATGGCCATGCAGGCGCATGCAGTCCAATGGCTGAACCCGCCACAAGCGCAGACGCAGGACATGCTGATCAACAAGACCGGTTCAACCGGTGGCTTTGGCGCTTACGTGGCGTACGTGCCATCGAAGGACATCGGCATTGTGATTCTGGCTAACAAGAATTATCCCAATGCGCAGCGGGTCAGGATTGCTCATCAAATTTTGAACGCACTGACTCAATAAGCCTTGCCACCTTCTCCATAGATAAGGGCGACCTCTAGAGGTCGCCTTTTTTTGGAGCTTTCACTGGCCTGGAGGTCACTTCATTTTCCGCGTGGGTATGGTCCCTTGTAGGAGCCGGCTTGCTGGCGATGGTCGTTAACGATAACGCGTGTGAACTGAACAAACGCGGCGCACTTGAGTCCATCGCCAGCAAGCCGGCTCCTACAGTTTCCCGGGAATGCATGAAGAACCTTTTTTTTGGGGCTTTCACTGGCCTGGAGGTCACTTCATTTTCCGCGTGGGTATGGTCCCTTGTAGGGGCCGCCTTGCTGGCGATGGTCGTTAACGATAACGCGTGTCAACTGAATAAACGCGGCGCACTTGAGTCCATCGCCAGCAAGCCGGCTCCTACAGTTTCCCGGGAAGGCGTGAAGAACCTTTTTTTGGGGCTTTCACTGGCCTGGAGGTCACTTCATTTTCCGCGTGGGTATTGTCCCTTGTAGGAGCCGGCTTGCTGGCGATGGTCGTTAACGATAATGCGTGTGAACTGAACAAACGCGGCGCACTTGAGTCCATCGCCAGCAAGCCGGCTCCTACAGTTTCCCGGGAATGCATGAAGAACCTTTTTTACTTTATCGGCACACCTTCGGGCGGGTCGATATTGTCCAGCGCGCGGTTCACCAATAATTCGCCCACCACTGCCAATTGCTGAATCGAAAGCGCCACATTGCGGTTGGAGCTTTCCAGGTTACAGGCCAGATCAGTGACCAGAACGTTCAATGACGCGAGGGTTTCACAGGCGTGGCATAGCAGCGTTGGGGTGTCGACGTTTGGGAGAATGGTGAAGATGTGGCTGACCGGGTCGGTGTGCTTGGGGTTGCGCAAGCGAGCGCTGACGGCGGGTTCGGTGATGTCTGACAGTGGTGAATCTGAGTCGGATGGGTATTCCGGGGGATTCGGACTTAACTTTTTCATGAAGAAGTACCATTGGGGATTATTGAGAAAACTACCCATCTCACTTCCACATGAGGGTGGCAGCTGTACGCAGGTGTGGAAGTCCAGGTCAATCCACCAAAACCCGGTGCACTCGAAAGTGCTCCCGCGCACAGCCGCCAAAACGCGGCGATGTTGACATAAAAAATGTCGATTTGCGCTTTAGGGGCATAGGTAGATGGCTTGAACCAACGGACTTCCACATCCGACCGCTGATTTGCAGCGGCTCATGAAGATTATCGGTACGGCCCAATGGGCACCAGTTCACGGGGTGCGCCACGCTATGCAGGAAATTTCCGACGCGATTGAAGTCCTTTGCCTACGCTCGATTTTCTGAGCATCTAGTTACAAACACCTTTTTGCTCATGACCGTTGTGATGCAGGTGAAACCGTTGTATCTAATGGACCTCCCAAGCCTGCGAACGGCATCGGATCAATCCGTGGCCGGGAATGTGCATATCGGCAAACTGACCGACATCCGTGATGCTTGAGTCTGGTGATATCCATTACAACGCCCTTCGAGGGTCAGTCGGTTTGAATACTTGAGCGCAGCTATCGCGAGCATGCTCGCTCCCACAGGTTAATTGCTCACCGCCAAAATTCAGTGTCAGTTCAATCATCCGGCATTTCAGGCGGCTTGGCCGGTTTCGCCGTTTTGCTGTTTTTTGCCGGTTTGGTGCCTTTGGCAGCCGGCTCGGCTTGAGTCGTAACGGGAGCGGCCACGGTCGCCGTGAATTCTTTCTCGGCCGCCGGCAATTGATCGACAGCGCTGAAAATCTCGTCGAGCTTGATAGTGTCCGACTGCTCCAGTTTCTTCTCGCCATCCTTGCCGACCAGGATCACCTTGGTCTTGGCGCCGGCACCCAGCTTGAGCGAACGGATCAGCGCCGCCGTGTCTTGTGGCCCGATGTCCTTGCCATCGCGCTGGCCCATCAGGTTGAGCACCGTATAGAGCACCATGCTGCGATCGGTGAAACCCTTTTTGTTGGCCGGCTCATCCAGCGACTTTTTCAGGCTGACCCAGGCCGGATCAACAGTACTCGGAGCGATGACGATCAGAGGTCGGGCCCTGCCCTTGTCCATGTCCAGCGGTGAGTCGCCATCAGCGGCGAATAATGGGCCGGCAATCGCCAGCAAGGTAGCCAGGGTCAGTGACCTGATGAGCATGCGCATCTCCTTTTTGATATCCACGCTCTAATGATTGCGCATCACGGCGATCGTTCCGGGTGACGTGCCGCAAATATTCTTCGCCTTGTCCCAAGCTTAGGTCAGGGCGGTCATTGCGCAACAGGTCGGGGTTATCTCAGGACAGGCAGAGTTCAGAACAGTGCAAGGCTTGAGCCGGTGGCAAGGGGCCGGACAGGCACCGACTGGACATTGCTCCCGCGCAGGAGGCTGGCGTAACAAACCGGATCAGAACGCCAGCTTGTAACCGATCAACAGCAGCATGGTCGCCAGGCAAGGGCGCAGCAGTTCGTCGGAGATGCGCCCGGTCAGGTGGCTGCCCAGGTAAATCCCCGGCAACGAGCCCACCAACAAGTAACCCAATACATGCCAGTCCATGTTGCCCATGCTCGCATGGCCAAGGCCTGCGACCAGGGTCAGCGGCACGGCGTGGGCGATTTCAGTGCCTACCAGGCGGCGGGTCGGCAGCATCGGATAGAGAATGAACAGTGCCACGGTGCCCAGTGCACCGGCGCCAATGGACGTCAGTGCGACCATGGTGCCGAGGACCAGGCCAGTGATGACCGTCAGGACATTGAGGCGCGACCCGCTGGGGTTGTAGTTGCCGCCAGCACGTTTGTGGGCGAAATCCAGCAGACGCTTCTTGAACAGAATCGCCAGCGCCGTGGCGAACAACACAAAGCCGAGGGCCTGCTTGATGATCGCGTTCATCGCATCGGGGCTGGAGTGCAAGCTGCTCAGGAACCACAACGTCAGTGCCACCGCCGGCACGCTGCCAAGGGTCAGCCAACCGGTAATCGCCCAATCGATGTTGTTGTTCTTGCGGTGCACCAGTACACCGCTGGATTTGGTGATGGCGGCGTAGAGCAAATCAGTACCGACCGCCGTCGCCGGGTTGATGCCGAACCACAGCAGGATCGGGGTCATCAGTGACCCGCCACCCACGCCAGTCATGCCGACGATAAAACCCACCACCAATCCGGCGACGACCAACCCGATGTTCACTAAATCCATGAATACGTCCACAACGATCGCAGGGAAAATCTGGCCCGCAGCATAGCGATATTTCTTATAACCAGTTATATCGATACGATCTATCTTTATGCCCTGAACTCAATCCCCCCCTGTGGGAGCGGGCTTGCTCGCGAAAGCGGTGGGTCAGTCGATATTTATGCTGCCTGACACTACGCCTTCGCGAGCAAGCCCGCTCCCACAAGGGAATATGTGTCGTGCTCACTGCACCGGCAGGAAATTCAGGAACAGCAAACTCTGCGCATAATTCAGGCCGATGCGCCGGTAGCGCTCGTCGAGCATCTGGGTCAGCAGGTCCAGCCGGGCGACGATCTTGCCGAACTCGACGGCAAAGCTCAGGTTGCTGCCCTCCTCCGAGATTTCGTTGGAGAACAGCAAGGGCTGGCCCTCTTTGTTCTGTCGCTGGCTGAGGATCCAGGTAGCGATCTCGATGTTGCGCGCGGCGTTGCTGACGAAGACCGGGTTGATTGTATCGGTCATGTAGAACTCGAGGCGATTGCCATGGGCGGTCACCAGCATGCTGCCGATGGCATAGATGAACGCCCCGACCCGATCGCCGAGAAACTCCGGGCTCATGGCGAAACGCAGGGCCGCAAGGTCCTTCTTCCCGCCCAGGGTCGGTAATGGTTGCTGCAATTCGATAGCCATGCGCACTTGCTTGCCGGCGGTACGGGCATCGAGGAAACCGGACTTCTTCAGCTCATCGGGGTTGCGCAGGTAGAGCTTGCCCATCAGCAGGTAGAGACTGTCGAGGTTGTCGCGCATGGTCAGGGTGGCCATGCGGTCGACGCTGGTTTGCAGGAACTCCTGGGGGTTGCCTTCGCGCATCTGGGTGATGATGTCGCCGCCTTGCTGCTGGCTGCAACCGGTGACGAAGAACATCGACAGACCTGCCAACAGCAGGCAAAGACGGCGGATTTCTGTGGTGATCGTGGGTGAAACTCGAGCCATGGGTTCTTGGACTTGGGCATGGGCCGACGGTGGGGATCGCCGCAGGCTGCCATGGATAGAGCCGGACATTTGGAAAAAGTGCAGTCTTGGCGCAGAGCAATCGATCACTGGCAAGGTGCGGCTCAAAGGATCGCAGCCTGCGGCAAGCCCTGCTGGGGGAACCGATGGACTATTCTGCTGCCCACTGAAATAACCATCGGCATTCATGAAGGAGGTTTGCATGCGCACGCTTGAATTGGCTGGCACCCGTGTCCCGGTTATCGGCCAGGGGACCTGGCAGATGGGTGAAGACCGTTCACGGCACAGCGAAGAAGTCGCGGCATTGCGCCTGGGTATCGAACTGGGCATGACCCTGATCGACACCGCTGAAATGTACGCCGAGGGCGGTGCCGAGGAAGTGGTCCGCGATGCCATCGCCGGCCAGCGCGACAGCGTCTTCCTGGTCAGCAAGGTGTACCCGCACAACGCCAGCCGCGAGGGCATCCCCCAGGCGTGCGAGCGAAGCCTGCGCAGGCTGGGCACCGATTACATCGATCTGTATCTGCTGCATTGGCGCGGCCAGTATCCCCTGGCCGAAACCGTCGACGCCTTCGAACGCCTGCGCGAAGCCGGCAAGATTGGCCGTTGGGGGGTGTCCAATTTCGACCTCGACGACCTGCAGGAACTGGATGCCCGCGCCTGCGCCACCAATCAGGTGCTCTACAATCTGGAACAGCGCGGCATAGAATTTGATTTATTGCCCTGGAGCCAACAGCAGCGGCTACCGGTCATGGCTTATTGCCCGATCGGCCAGGGCGGAATAATGCTCGCCAATGCCACGCTCAAACAGGTGGCCGCCCGACACGACATGACGCCGGCACAAGTCGCGCTGGCTTGGATTTTGCGTCAGGACGGCGTGATCGCCATCCCCAAGGCGGTCCGTCCCGAGCATGTGCGGCTCAATGCCCAAGCTGCCCGATTGCAGCTTGACGCCGGGGATCTGGAGGCGCTGGACCAAGCGTTTCACGCGCCACAACGCAAGCAGCGGCTGGCCATGGTCTGAACCACCGCAGTCTGTCAGAGAGCTTCGCCATGAGAAGCACCGACCACCTGGATCCATTCAACCTGCAACGGTTTCTCGAGGCTCAGGACCCGGTGTTCGACCGGGTTCAAACCGAGCTGAACAACGGGCACAAGCGCAGTCACTGGATGTGGTTCATTTTTCCGCAGTTTTCCGGGCTCGGCGGCAGCGAGATGTCGCGCCACTTTGCCATCCGCTCGCGGGAGGAAGCCCTGGCCTACCTTGAGCATCCTTTGCTGGGCGCCCGCCTGCGCACCTGTACCCAGGAAGTGCTGAACATCAGGGAGCGCTCGGTGGCCGGGATTTTCGGTCACCCCGACGACCTGAAGTTTCACTCCTCGATGACCCTGTTTGCCCAGGTCGCCGCCGCCGACAGCCCTTTCCAGCAAGCCCTGAACCAATACTTCCACGGCATCCTGGATGACTGGACCTTGTCGCTGCTGGACTCAAAACAGGCCCAGTTGCCCCCCAATCAGGGTTGAGAAGTCATCGTCGACAAACGGCAGTATCGCGTCCGCCACCGGTTGCAGCTGCCGGGTGATGTAGTGGTCGTAATCGATCGGCGCGCTGCGTACTTCCAGCGGTTCAGGGCCGGCAACGGTGATCACGTAGCTGATCCAGCCGCCATTCTGGTATTGCCGTGGACGGCCCTGGCGGTCGTTGTATTCGTCGGCCAGGCGCGCCGCGCGCACATGGGGCGGCACGTTACGCTGATAGTCATCGAGCGTGCGCCGCAGGCGTTTGCGGTAGATCAACCGGTCATCGAACTCACCGGCCAGGGTCTTGCGCACGTAGTCACGCACATAATCCTGATAGGGCTTGCGCAGGAAGATCCGCGAGTACAGCTCTTGCTGGAACTGCCGGGCCAGCAGTGACCAGTCGGTGCGTACGGTTTCCAGGCCTTTGTAGACCATTTCGTCGCTGCCATCGTCCCGGGTGACCAGCCCGGCATAGCGCTTTTTACTGCCTTCTTCGGCGCCGCGAATGGTCGGCATCAAAAAGCGCTTGTAGTGGGTTTCGAACTGCAACTCGAGAACGCTCTGCAAGCCGTACTCCTGCTGCACGTGCTCGCGCCACCACTGATTGACGTGCGCAACCAGCGCATGGCCGATCTGCGCCGCTTCCTGCTGGCCATGGGCGCGGCGTAGCCAGACGAAGGTCGAGTCGGTGTCGCCGTAAATCACCGCATGCCCCTGGGCTTCGATCAACTGGCGGGTGCGCAGCATGATTTCGTGCCCGCGCAAGGTGATGGATGACGCCAGGCGCGTGTCGAAGAAGCGACAACCGCTGGAGCCGAGCACACCGTAGAACGCATTCATGATGATTTTCAGTGCCTGGGACAGCGGTGCGTTGTGTTCGCGCTTGGCGGTTTCCCGGCCTTCGGCCACCCGGGCGACGATGGATGGCAGGCAATGCCGGGTGCGCGAAAAGCGCGCACCACGAAAACCCGGCACTGACTCGCTGTCGTCCGGATGCTTGAGCCCTTCGATCAGCCCCACGGGGTCGATCAGGAAGGTGCGGATGATCGACGGATAGAGGCTCTTGTAGTCGAGCACCAGCACCGATTCGTACAGTCCCGGCTTCGAATCCATGACAAAACCGCCGGGGCTGGCCTGCGGCGGCTTGCCACCGAGGTTCGGCGCAACGAAACCCTGGCGGTGCATCAGCGGCATGTACAGGTGAGTGAACGCCGCCACCGAACCGCCCATGCGATCGGCCGGCAGACCGGTGACGCTGGCCCGCTCCAGCAGGAAGGTCAGCAACTGCGTCTTGGCGAAAATCCGCGTGACCAGTTCGCAGTCCTTGAGGTTGTATTTGGCCAGCGCCGGTTTGTCCTCGGCGAACATGCGGTTGATTTCGTCCATGCGCTGGTACGGGTTGTCGATCGACTTGCCCTCGCCGAGCAGGGTTTGCGCGACGTTTTCCAGGCTGAACGAGGGGAAACTCCAGGTCGCCGAGCGCAGGGCCTCGATACCGTCGATGATCAGGCGACCAGCGGCTGACGCGAAGTAATGGTTGCCGCTGCCGTGTTCGCGCCACTGCATTTCCTCGCCGCCACGCCCCAGTTTCAGCGGCACCGCCAGGCGCCGGGCATGCTCGTGAAGCACCCGCAAGTCGAACTGCACGACGTTCCAGCCGATGATCGCGTCGGGGTCGAAGCGGGCGAACCAGTCATTGAGTTTTTTCAGCAAGAGGGTCCGCGAATCGCAGTATTCGAGCTGGAAATCCACCTGGCCAGCGTCGCCATTGGGCGGACCGAGCATGTACACCTGACGCTCGCCGCAACCTTCCAGGGCGATGGAATACAACTCGCCTTGGGCGGTGGTCTCGATGTCCAGGGACACCAGTTTCAGGCCCGGCCGGTAATCGGGATCGGCTTTCATCTGCGCGTCGAGCAGCAGGCCTTCGGCATTCGGCGTGCCACTGAAACGCACCGGCGCGGTGATGAAGCGCTCCATCATGTAGCGTTCCGGCGGCCGCACGTCGGCTTCGAACACCTCGACACCGGCCCGGCGCAGCGCGGTTTCCAGGCGCATCAACTGGCCGTGTTGCTGGCAGTAAAGACCGAGGACCGGGCGATGTTCGAAATCCAGCAGGGCCAGGGGTTTTAGCTCGACGTTCTTCTCGTCGTGCAAAACGCTTTCGGCCGCCTGACGCTGCTCGACAGGGATGAACGCCACCGACGGTTGATGAGGCAGGCGGATGCGCCGGGGACCGCTGTCGGTCGCCAGCCAGAACTCGACTTCCGTACCGCCCGGGGTATCGCGCCAATGCCGGGTCAGGACGAAGCCCTGCTGTAAATCCACCACTGCAAACCTCGAATCTGATTCAGAGGGTGATTCTACCCGTCATCGACAGCGATAGCCCGTTTGCAGCAAGTCTGTCAGGCAGACACCGCCCCTGTGGGAGCGGGCTTGCTCGCGAAAGCGGACTGTCAGCCAACAAGGATGTTGAATGTTATGGCCCCTTCGCGAGCAAGCCCGCTCCCACAAGGTGATTTACTGGCCTGAAAAGGAGACTTACGGAAGAAAAACTGCCGAATGGCGTTTTTTGCGTGTTATCTGCCGCTTTCGCCCTTGCCCTGAAGGCTTGCGTCTACGATTCTTCAAGAACAACGACAACACCCGAGTAACCACCATGAAAACCGTCGCCCAACTGCTCAAGCTCAAAGATCAGAAGAACCAGGAAGTGCACCAGATCAAACCCGACCACATGGTGCTCGAAGCGCTGATGAAGATGGCCGAGAAAAACGTCGGCGCCTTGCTGGTAGTGGACAATGATGAAGTGCTGGGCATCATCAGCGAACGGGACTATGCACGCAAACTGGTGCTGCACGGCCGCTCTTCGGTGGGCACGCCGGTGCGCGACATCATGGTGTCGCCGGTAATTACCGTCGACACCCATCAAACCGTGGATACCTGCCTGGGCATCATGTCCGATAGACGCCTGCGCCACTTGCCGGTGGTCGAAGGCGGCAAACTGATCGGTCTGCTGTCGATCGGTGACCTGGTCAAGGAAGCCATTGCCGAACAGGCGGAGCTGATCAAGCAGCTGGAGCAGTACATTCGCGGGGAGTAAGTCCGGACACTTTACACTCCACATGTGGGAGCGACCTGTGGCGAGGGGGCTTGCCCCCGTTTGAGTGCGCAGCACTCACAAGATCTTCGATACATCGGAAATTTTGGGGCTGCTTCGCAGCCCAACGGGGGCAAGCCCCCTCGCCACAGCCCGCTCCCACATTGGGTTTTGGGTGTTCAGGCTGGCCAATGCCGGGCAAACACCGGTGCCAGCGCCGGGTGGCGGTCGATGCGTTCCAGCCAGGCGAAAAAACCAGGCCGCGCATTGCGCAAATGTTCCCGACTGCCCGCCCATCGCGAGATCACTGCCGCCAGCACGTCCAGCGCCCCTGGTTTTTCGCTGCCCAGATACAGCTCGCCCGAGAATTGATCGGCAAACACCTCCCAGCTCCAGTGCAGGCGCCGGCGGGCGCCCTCCATGAGGTTCTGCCTGGATGACTCATCCGCCTCGGCCAGCCAGCGCTCGGGGTAATCCATGATGCCGATGGCCGCATAACAATTGCTGACGATGTACGCCATGCCGCGAATAGCCTGGGCCCGTTCGGCCGGGTCGGACGGCAACAACCCCGACGCGGGAAAGCTCAGCCCGAGGTGAATCAGGATCGCCGCGCTCTCGGTCAGGACGCCACCATCAGGCAGCTGCAGGGTCGGAATCTGTTTGAGCGGGTTGAGCTTCTCCAGTGCCAAGGCCGCCTCCGCGGACGTTTCGACATCGATGAAGCGATAAGGAATATCACAGAGTTCAAGGGCGGCTTCGATGGCCGCGGCCCCGGAGTTCTGATGGCCGTAGAGCTGGTACATAAACGTCTCCTTGCATACCTTGATCTCTGCCGGGCCACATCGACCGTCGCCGCAGAGGTACACGCCAGCTATGCAGTGTAGAAGCCACCGCCCGCCACACAGCGGCCATCCGACGACCGCACCATCACGCTCACCAGAGGTATGGCTTCACACCTATCATTGCCGTCGATGTTCACCATCATCTCAATGAAGTTCTCTTAAAAAATCCCCGGCGTAACATCTGCTCCATACCAACCCATAAGCACCCCGGAGCACACCATCATGAAACGCCAGACCCTCCTCAGCATCGCTTTCTCGGTTTTCGCAGTTAACGCTTTCGCCGCTACCTCTGCTCAACCTGTGGTCGCTGAAGGCGGCTCGGATCGTCTGATTGAAAGCCGTGTGGCCGAGGGTGGTTCCGATCGTTTGATCGAGAATCGTGTGGCCGAAGGTGGTTCGGATCGCCTGCTGGAAAAACGTATCGCTGAAGGCGGTTCCGACAAACTGCTGCAAAACCGCGTCGCTGAAGGCGGTTCCGACAAACTGCTGCAGAACCGCGTCGCTGAAGGCGGTTCCGACAAACTGCTGCAGAACCGCGTCGCTGAAGGCGGCTCCGACAAACTGCTGCAGAACCGCGTCGCTGAAGGCGGTTCCGACAAACTGCTGCAAAACCGCGTCGCTGAAGGCGGTTCGGATCGTCTGATCGAAAGCCGCGCTGTCTGAATGCAGTGCTTGACCGCAGGACTCAATGAAAACCCGGCCTCACCGCCGGGTTTTTTATGCTTTTTTTGGGGGCTTTCACTGGTTATTTTCAACGTGGGCATGACCCCTTGTAGGAGCTGGCTTGCCAGCGATGGTCGTCAACGATAACGCGCATGAACCGGATAAACGCGGCGCACGTGAGTCCATCGCCAGCAAGCCGGCTCCTACAGTTTGGCGTTCACATCATTTCCACCAGGAGGCGGTCACCTGTAGGAGCTGGCTTGCCAGCGATGGTCGTCAACGATAACGCGCGTAAACCGGATAAACGCGGCGCACGTGAGTCCATCGCCAGCAAGCCGGCTCCTACAGTTTGGCGTTCACATCATTTCGACCAGGACGCGGTCACCTGTAGGAGCTGGCTGCCAGCGATGGTCGTCAACGATAACGCGCGTAAACCGGATAAACGCGGCGCACGTGAGTCCATCGCCAGCAAGCCGGCTCCTACAGTTTGGCGGTAATCCGTGATGAACCTGTTTTTCCCGCCGCACTTACTTCCCTGCCCGCGCCATGCAGCGCTGGTAACGTTCATCGACCCGTTTGGCGAACCACGCGGTGGTGAGTTTGCGGGTGATTTTCGGGCTTTGCAGCACGATCCCCGGCAATACCTCGCGGGGTAGCGGCCGGCCCTCGGCCTTTTCAGCCAGTTCGAAAACCCGCCGATAGAGTTTGCTGTCTTCGAACGCCAGGGTTTTCCCCTCCTCCAGCTGCTCACGGATCGTCGGATTGCGCATGTCCAGTTGCTTGCCAAGGGTACGCACGGCCAGTTCCGTGGTGCCGGGCATGATCGAACCGTAGCGCACCAGGTCGCCATCCAGCGCCAACGGGATACCGGAAGCCCGGCTCACCGCGTTCTGAAACGCGGCGTTGCGGCTGGCGTACCAACCCGCGTTGAAGTCGGCAAAACGGTACAGCGGCTGTGGGTAGCTCACTGGATACCCGAGCAGGTGCGCGATGCCGAAATACATGCCGCCGCGCCGGGTGAACACCTCATGGCGAATCGAGCCCTGCACCGGGTACGGATAGCCCTTGGCCTGCTGCTCGGCAAAATCGATGCTGACCTGCATCGGCCCACCGGTATGCACCGGGTTGAAGCCGCCGAACAGGGTCTTGCCCATCGGGACCATGCCGATGAAGTCGTCGAAAATGGCGCTCAGTTCCTTTTCACTGCGCGCGGCATTCAGGCGGTCGCTATAGCTTTTGCCGTTGGGTGAATCGAGCTTTAGCGCACCACTGACCAGCAACCCGGGAATGTGAGCCCTGGCGGCGCGACGGTCGATCTCGTCGCGGGCGATCTTGCCCAGCCCCGGTACGCTCGGATCGACCTGGAAGGTCGACTCCTGTTCGGTCACGGCCAGCACCGAGCACAGGTTTTGCGTGGTCGGCGAGATATCTTGCGCGGTGAACGCCACTTGGATATCCGTGGCCCAACCCTGGGGATCGGCAGCTTTCGCCGGCAGCAAACGCACAATCTCGGCCTTCACCTGGGCCGGATTGCGCGCCGCCGGTTCCTGGGTCCGTTGGCTGCCGCAACCGGCCAGTACCAACAAAGCGGCGATGCTTGAGATCAATCGATTGGCTTGCATGTCGTTCCATCTAGTCCATTGGTCCGGCTTAACCATACGAGCAATGGCATGGCACAGGCTATGACCGTGACCACAGCTTGCTTTCATTGGCCGCTGAAACAGCCCTGAAGCCCCGTTATCCGACATCTGCACTGGCAGAAAATGCCTGTCTGGCTTGCAGAAAACAAATTGCACGACGTTACTGAGAACGACTACCATTTTTGCCTGGAGTCGCATTTGCGCAAGGAGTTCCCGCGCCGCCCCTTTTCCCCATCGGCCGCGCGCCGCCCAGGAACGAAACATGACCCTTCCAGCCCGATTCCGCGTGCCTTTTCGTCCGACGCTACTTGCCCTGTTTTGCTCCTTGTCCTTGACGGCCCATGCCGCAACGCCCGAAACAACCGGGAGCCAGGGCAAACCGCTGGTGCTCGGCGACGTCAATGTCAACGCCCAGGCCCCGACACCGTCCGACCTGCCCCCGGTATACGCTGGCGGGCAGGTCGCACGCGGTGGTCAACTGGGTATCCTGGGCAACCAGGACATCATGGACGTTCCGTTCACCATGACGTCCTACACCGAAGAGTTGATCCGCGACCAGCAAGCCGAAACCGTCGGCGATGTGCTGCTCAACGATTCCTCGGTGCGTCAGGCTTCCGGTTTTTCCAACCAGGCCCAGACCTTCATGATTCGCGGCCTGCCCCTGAACGGCGATGATATTTCCTTTAACGGCCTGTACGGCATCCTGCCGCGGCAGATCATATCCACCGATGCCCTGGAGCGCGTGGAAGTGTTCAAGGGGCCGAACGCCTTCATCAACGGTGTCACCCCGACCGGCTCCGGCATCGGTGGCGGCGTCAACCTGCAACCCAAGCGGGCCGGTGACGTGCCGCTGCGACGCTTCACCACCGACATCAGCGACGACGGGCGTATCGGCGAACACCTGGACATCGGACAGCGCTTTGGCGAGGACAACCGCTTCGGCGCCCGCCTCAACCTGTCCCAACGCGAAGGCGACACCGCCATCGACGACGAGAACCAGCGCTCGAAACTGTTTGCCCTCGGCCTCGACTACCGCGGCGATGCGCTACGCCTGTCCGGCGATTTCGTCTATTCGAAGGAACGCGTCAACGGCGGCCGCAGCTCGGTCAACCTTGGCGACGCCACGCACATCCCCGATGCGCCCTCTGCCGACACCAACTACGCGCAGAAGTGGGGCTTCAGCGAGATCGAAGACACCTTCAGCATGCTGCGCGCCGAATACGACCTCAACGACAGCTGGACCGCCTATGCCGCTGCCGGCGCCAAGCACACCCGCGAAGTCGGCAACTACGACTCCACCACCCTGGTGGGCAACGATGGCAGCTCGATTACCAGCGGCTCGTTCATTCCCCACGATGAAGACAACACCAGTGCCATGACCGGTCTCAATGGCCGCTTCGCCAGGGGTCCGGTGACCCACAAACTCAACTTTGGCCTGGCCGGAATCTGGACCCAACAGCGCAACGCCTTCGATTTCGACCTGACCCAGTACCCGAACAACATCTACCACCCGATTGACGTTCCGGCGCCAGCGGGCGGCTTCTCCGGCGGCGACCTGGGCGATCCGGGCATCACCGGCAAAACCTTCATGCGCAGCGCCGCCGTGTCCGACACCCTGGGCTTTATCGATGATCGCCTGCTGGTCACCCTGGGTGTGCGCCGTCAACAGCTGGTCGTTCAAGGGTACGACTACAACACGCAGAACCGAACGGCCAACTACGACAAATCGATCACTACGCCGGTGTACGGCATCGTGTTCAAGCCGTGGGACCACGTGTCGTTCTATGCCAACCGTATCGAGGGCCTGGCCCAAGGGCCGACGGCCCCGACGACCTCTGGCAACCGGGTCGTGGTCAACGGCAATGAAGTCTTTGCACCGGCCCGTTCCAAACAGGTTGAAGCCGGTGTCAAAGTCGACATGGGCACCTATGGTGCGACCCTGGGTGTGTATCGCATCGAACAACCGGCTGACGGCTACACCCAGGTCATCGACGACACCACCGCCGTGTTCATTCATGACGGTGAACAGATCAACAAGGGTGTGGAACTCAATGTGTTCGGCGAGCCCATCGACGGCCTGCGCTTGCTCAGCGGTGTAACCGTGATGGACACCGAACTGAAGAAAACCCAGGACGGCCTCAACGACGGCAATCGAGCCATCGGCGTACCGAGCTTCCAGTTCAATGCCAGCGTCGATTGGGACGTACCGGGCCTGCCCGGCGTAGCCCTGAATGGACGCATGTTGCGCACCGGCGGCCAATACGCCGACGCGGCCAACAACCTCAGCCTGCCGGCCTGGAACCGCTTCGATGCCGGCGCGCGTTACGCCTTCAAGGTCCAGGAAAAGGACGTGACCGTGCGCTTTAACGTGGAAAACGTCGCCAACAAGAGTTACTGGGAATCGGCCCAGGGTGGTTACCTGACCCAGGGCGAACCGCGCACGGCGAAATTGTCGGGGACCATCGATTTCTGATTGAGGTCCTCCCTGCCCTGTACCTTTACCTGTAAGAGCGAGCTTGCTCGCGATGAACGAATGGGCGCCGCGTTAATCCTGAAAGTACGCGTTATCGTTGACGTCCATCGCGAGCAAGCTCGCTCCTACAGATTTCCCGTTGAGCGGTGAGAGTGGACCATACTTGTCCTACCCAGCGAGGAGGACAGGATCATGCACAGAAGCGACGTGTTGATCATCGGCGCCGGCCCGACCGGGCTGGTCCTGGCGTTGTGGCTCTGCAAACTGGGGGTTCGCGTGCGGATTGTCGACAAGGCCTCGGCGCCCGGTACCACGTCCCGGGCGCTGGCCGTCCAGGCGCGGACGCTGGAGCTGTATCGCCAGCTCGGACTGGACGATGCCGTGGTGCAACACGGCCATCAAGTAAAGGCCGGTAACTTCTGGGTCAAGGGTGAGCCCGTGGCGCGCCTGCCCCTGTCTCAGATCGGCGAGGGCCTGACGCCCTATTCGTTTCTCGAGATCTTCCCCCAGGACGAACACGAACGGCTGCTGATCGAGCGCCTGCAAGCCTTCGGCATCTCGGTGGAACGCAACACCGAACTGGCAGGCTTCGAGCAAACCGCAGACGGCATCACGGCCACGCTGCATCTGCCCGACGGCCAGCAGGAAAGCTGTCAGGCCTGTTACCTGGCCGGGTGCGACGGAGCGCGGTCGATTGTGCGCAAGACCCTGGATACCGGATTTCCCGGCGGCACTTACCAGCAGATTTTCTACGTCGCCGACGTGCAGGGCAGCGGCCCGGCCTTCAACGGCGAACTGCATGTGGATCTCGACGAGGCGGACTTCCTCGCCGTGTTCCCGCTGGCAGGCAGTGGTCGCGCGCGCTTGATCGGCACGGTGCGCGACGAGCGCGCCGAACACGCCGAGACCCTGCGTTTCGAGGACGTCAGCAGCCGGGCCATCGAGCACATGAAGGTGAAGATCGAGCAATTGAACTGGTTTTCGACCTACCGCGTGCATCACCGGGTGGCGGACCACTTTCGCAACGGTCGGGCGTTTTTACTGGGCGATGCTGCCCACGTCCACAGCCCGGCGGGCGGCCAGGGCATGAACACCGGGATTGGCGACGCCATCAACCTGGCCTGGAAACTCGCGGCCGTATTGAGCGGCGGCGCCGAGGCCAGACTGCTCGATACCTATGAAACCGAGCGCATCGCGTTTGCCCGCAAACTGGTGGCGACCACCGACCGGGTCTTCACCTTCGTCACCGCCGACGGGCCGATTGCCGATCTGCTGCGTACACGCCTGGCCCCGTTCCTGATACCGAAAATGACCTCGTTCGAAACCTCCCGCCAGTTCCTGTTTCGCACGGTGTCGCAGATCACCCTGAATTATCGTGGAATGCCGCTGAGCACGGGCGTTGCCGGGCATGTGCATGGCGGTGATCGCCTGCCCTGGGCCCATGACAGTGAGGGGGATAACTTTGAATCGCTGAAATGCCTGACCTGGCAGGTGCATGCCTATGGCGACACCAGCGACGAGATGATCGCCTGGTGCCAGGAGCACCATCTGCCGTTGCATGTATTCGACTGGCGTCCGGCGTTCGAAGTGGCGGGCCTGGGGCGCAACGGCTTTTATCTGTTGAGACCCGATACCTATGTAGCGATCGCCGAGACCTGCTCGGACCCGAAAGTGATCGAACGGTACTTCCGCGATCACGGGATCCGCTCGTTTTTTGGCACGTCCTGATGCAACACAGATCCCCTGTAGGAGCGAGCCTGCTCGCGATGGTCGTAAACGATAACGCGCATTGTCTGAGTAATCGCGTTGCCCTTGCGTTTTTCGCGAGCAGGCTCGCTCCCACAGGGGGGATGTGTTGGTTCTTAGATCCCGGCCAGCGCCAGATCCATCGCAAAATAGGTAAAGATCAGGTCTGCCCCGGCGCGCTTGATCGCCCCCAGGCTCTCGCGCACCACGCGGTCTTCATCGATGGCCCCGGCCTGGGCGGCGAACTTGATCATCGCGTACTCACCGCTCACCTGATAGGCCGACAGCGGCAGGCGCGAGGCTTCGCGAATGTCGCGGATGATGTCCAGGTAGGCTCCGGCCGGCTTGACCATCAACGCATCGGCGCCTTCCTGTTCGTCGAGCAACGATTCGCGCACGGCTTCGCGGCGGTTCATCGGGTTCATCTGGTAGCTTTTCCGGTCGCCCTTGAGCGCACTGCCGCCCGCCTCGCGGAACGGGCCATAGAGTGCCGAGGCGAATTTGGTCGAGTAGGCCATGATCGCCGTCTGGGTAAACCCGGCGTCATCGAGTGCCCGGCGAATCGCCTGGACCTGCCCGTCCATTGCCGCCGACGGGGCGATCACATCGGCACCGGCGCGGGCCGCCGCAACGGCTTGCCTGCCGAGGTTGATCAGGGTCTGGTCGTTGTCGACCTCATGGTTGTGCAGCACGCCGCAATGGCCGTGGTCGGTGTACTCGCAAAAGCAGGTGTCGGACATCACGATCATTTCCGGCACCGCGTCCTTGGCGATGCGCGACATGCGCGAGACCAGGCCGTCCTCGCGCCAGGTGTCGCTGCCGCTGCTGTCCAGGTGATGGGACACGCCGAAGGTCATCACCGACTTGATCCCGGCACGGGCATAGCGCTCGATCTCACCGGCCAGCTTCGACTCGGGAATGCGCATCACACCGGGCATGCTTTTGATCGGCACGAAGTCGTCGATTTCTTCTTCGACGAAAATCGGCAGCACCAGGTCGTTCAGGCTGAACTCGGTCTCCTGGAACAGGCTGCGCAGGCTCGCATTGCGGCGCAGACGGCGTGGGCGTGCTTCGGGGAACTGACTGGACATGGGTATTCCTGAATCTCAGAGGACAAGACGAAAATCGTAGGGAAGCGAAGCTTATGCCCTGTGTGGAGCGGGGCACAAACCCTGGGTGATCAACAAACTCTTGCAGGCTGGGCAACAATCCCTGCATCCAACACAGATCCACTGTGGGAGCGGGCTTGCTCGCGAAAGCGTAGTGTCAGGCGACATATATAGTGACTGACACACTGCCTTCGCGAGCAAGCCCGCTCCCACAGTGGATTGTGTTCAACCTGCGACCGGGCTCGGAATCTGCAACCCGCGCACCACCGCCGGCCGTGCCAGGAAGCGTTCCAGCACCCGCGTGACGTTAGGGAAATTCTGAATGCCCACCAGATCGCCGGCTTCATAGAAGCCGATCAGGTTGCGCACCCACGGGAAGGTGGCGATGTCGGCGATGGTGTACCGCTCGCCCATGATCCAGTCGCGCCCTTCGAGCCGGCCGTCGAGCACCTTGAGCAGGCGTTTGCTCTCCTCGACGTAGCGGTCACGGGGACGCTTGTCTTCGTAGTCCTTGCCGGCGAATTTGTTGAAAAACCCGAGCTGGCCGAACATCGGGCCGATACCGCCCATCTGGAACATCAGCCACTGAATCGTTTCGTAGCGCGCCGCCGATTCCTGGGCCAGCAGTTGCCCGCTCTTGTCGGCCAGGTAGATCAGGATCGCTCCCGACTCGAACAGCGCCAGCGGCTGGTCGTCCGGACCGTGGGGGTCGAGGATCGCCGGGATCTTGTTATTGGGATTGAGGGAAAGAAATTCCGGGGACATCTGGTCGTTGGTGTCGAAGCCAACCCGGTGCGGTTCATACGGCAGGCCGATCTCTTCGAGCATGATCGAGACCTTGACGCCGTTGGGAGTTGGCAAGGAGTACAGCTGAATCCACTCAGGGTATTGGGCAGGCCATTTGCGGGTAATGGGGAATGCGGACAAATCGGTCATGGGCTGGATCCACGAAGACATTGAGAGTGACGATCATAATGGAGATATCGGCTCAGCGATCCCCTGGAGCCATCAATCTCGCTGATAGAGGAGATCAAAAGAGATCACGACGGTTTCAACACCATCAGGTGTAGTCTGTCCATAATTCCGCAACATCCTGTCGATAACCTCCACTGCAAACCGTTGAAGGTTACCGGTACATTGCTGCGCTCTCGACCGGAATCGAACCAAACGGGCTCAGAGGACTCTGAGGACCACCGCTTTGAGAACGGACCGGTTTCAACGACATGGAAAACACCCGATGCAGGAAAATCGTGGTGTAAAGGTTTGTCAGCCTTAACCGAATTGCGCTGAAGAACCTTTTATTCATGACCCTGTTCAACAATGCCAAACGTTTTAAACATCGCGCCTACCTGCTGTTGCCCGCCTTGCTGGTGGTCAGCGCGGCGTTCCTGTTGCTGGAGTCCGGCCTGAGCCGCGCCCAACCGATGGATGGCACCCAGACGCTGGTGTTCCTGCGCCACGGAGAAAAACCCGCCGGAGGCCTGGGCCAGCTCAATTGCCAGGGGCTGAACCGCGCCATCGACCTGGCCACGCTGCTGCCGGAAAAATTCGGCAAGGCCAATTATGTGTTTGCGGCGAACCCGACCCGTAACGTCGAGGAAGGCGAGTTCGACAACTCCTACAGCTACATCCGCCCCCTGATGACCATCAGCCCCAGCGCCATCAAGCTCGGCCTGCCGGTGAACATTAATTTTTCCGCCAATGACACCAGTGACCTGGCCGATGAATTGCTCCACGACAAGTATCACAACTCGGTCATCTACACCGCCTGGTCCCACGGCTACCTGCCGGAGCTGATCAACAAGGTCGCCGAAGAGGCCACCGGCAAGAAAATGTCCATCACCGAAGACTGGGAGTCCAGCGACTACGATTCGCTGTATGTGCTGACCCTGACCTGGCACAACGGCAAGGCCAGCTTGCAGAGCAATGTGTACAAGCAGGGCCTGGATAACGGCGCTGAAACCTGCCCGACTTGAGATTTTGTATTGTTTGATCGGGCCTCTTCGCGAGCAAGCCCGCTCCCACACTGGATCTGTGATCACTGAAGATCTACTGTGGGAGCGGGCTTGCTCGCGAAGGGGCCGGCAAAAACACCCTCAACCCTTCTGATTCACTCGCTCACACAGATACTCGAGAACCGCCCCCCGCTCCCCCGCAAACTCGATCCGTGCGCCTTTCTTCTCCCGCTGGAACGCATACATCGGATCGTAATACTCGCGCAGCAAACCATCGATCCAGCCCCGGTGCAGATCCACCGCGCCACTGCGGGCCTGCTCCGCCAACGCCTCTTCCATCAAAATCAACATGCGCCGATGACGTTCGCCACCCAGGCGTTTCTGCACATTGTTCAGGCTCGCCAGCAACCGCTCGGAAAACAGCGCAAAGCCCTCCTCGCCATGCACGCCGATGAATTCGGCGCACAGATCCACCACGTAATCGCGCAGGATCCGCTCGACCCGACCTTCCAGGCTGTCTTCCAGCCAGACCATCGGAAACTGCTGCATGCCCTGGTACAGCGGTAACGGCAGCGCACAACTGCCCACCGCACGGCTTTCGTCTTCCAATACGAACTGCTCGATGCCCCGGGCGCGTTTTTTCAGCACGTCCACCGCCAGGCGGTTTTCGAAATCGATATTCGAAGGCTGGCCCGTGGCGCGCTTGCCGAAACTGGAGCCACGGTGGTTGGCATGACCTTCAACGTCCACGGCGTTGTTCAGTTGCGTGAGCACCTCGGTCTTGCCGGTGCCGGTCATCCCGCCCAACAGGACGAAGTCGCACTGGGCAACCGCCTGGTCGAGGGTGTCCAACAGGAAGGTACGCATGGCCTTGTAGCCGCCGCCCACCCGTGGGTAGTCGATACCGGCCTCTTCCTTGAGCCATTGCTGGACAATCTGCGAGCGCAAGCCGCCGCGAAAACAGTACAGATAGCCATCGGGGTGCGCCCGGGCGAAATCGGCCCAGGCCTGGATACGTTCGGCCTTGACCGCGCCCGACACCAATTGATGCCCGAGTACGATGGCCGCTTGCTGGCCGTGCTGCTTGTAGCAGGTGCCGACCCGCTGGCGCTCATGGTCATTCATCAACGGCAGGTTGATCACGCCGGGGAACGAGCCCTTGCTGAATTCGACCGGCGCGCGGGCGTCCATCATGGGCCGGTCGTTGATGAAGATGTCGCGGTAATCGGTGCAGTCGACAGACATCAAAACACCTCGACCGCGTTGGTCTGTCGCTCGACCAGTTCACCGATCGGCTCCAGGCTCAGGCCCAGCTCGGCGGCCACCGCAAGGAATTGCTCGTTGCCTTCGGGCGTCACGGCAACCAGCAGGCCACCGCTGGTCTGCGGATCGCAGAGCACACGTTTGTGCAGCTCCTGAAGGCGTCCGAGCTTGCTGGCGTAGCTGTCGAAATTGCGCAGCGTTCCGCCCGGTACGCAGCCCTGTTCCAGGTAATACTCGACGCCCGGCAAGCGCGGTACGCGGTCATACTCGATACGTGCGGTGAGCTGGCTGCCGTCGGCCATTTCCACCAGATGCCCGAGCAGGCCGAAACCGGTGACGTCGGTCATCGCGGTCACGCCATCGAGCTTGCCGAAACGGCTGCCGGGTTTATTCAGGGTGCACATCCAGTCCCGGGCCAGGCCGATGTCGGCATTGCGCAACTTGCCCTTTTTCTCGGCCGTCGTAAGGATGCCGATACCCAGGGGCTTGGTGAGATAGAGCAGGCAACCGGCGGTGGCGGTGTCGTTGCGCTTCATGTGGCGCTTCTCCACCAGACCGGTAACGGCCAGGCCAAAGATCGGCTCTGGTGCGTCGATGGAATGCCCACCGGCCAGCGGGATGCCCGCCGCATCGCACACGGAACGACCGCCACGTATCACTTCCCGGGCAACTTCCGGTGCCAGCACGTTCACCGGCCAGCCCAGAATCGCAATCGCCATCAACGGATCGCCGCCCATGGCGTAGATGTCGCTGATGGCATTGGTGGCGGCAATTCGGCCGAAATCGAAGGGGTCGTCGACGATCGGCATGAAAAAGTCCGTGGTCGAGACCACGCCGCGCTCTTCGTCGATGGCATACACCGCCGCGTCATCGCGCGAGGCATTGCCGACCCAGAGTTTCGGGTCGAGGTTCTGCGCCCCGCTGCCGGCCAGGATCACTTCCAGCACCTGGGGGGAGATCTTGCAACCGCAACCGGCACCGTGGCTGTATTGGGTCAGGCGAATCGGCTCGCTCATGGGGTTACCTCTTGGAGTCTAGATAACCAATCCTACAGCAACGTGCCTTTTCCTTTGTAGGAGATGCGCTGGTAAGCAGTGCCCCTTGTGGGAGCGGGCTTGCTCGCGAAGGCGGCGTGTCAGGCGACATTTATAGTGACTGACACACCCTCTTCGCGAGCAAGCC
>NZ_JAHBDR010000097.1:0-30609 GCF_019956575.1 Pseudomonas sp. A-R-19 | reverse complement strand
GTGTCAGTCACTTCAATGTCGAATGATACGACGCCTTCGCGAGCAAGCCCGCTCCCACATTGGTAATGTGTAAGGCACAAAAAAACCCATGATCGCTCATGGGTTTTTTGTGTTTTCAGCGCCGGGTTTATGCCGGGGCGGAAGTGCGGATCAAGTGATCGAAGGCGCTGAGAGAAGCCTTGGCGCCCTCGCCCACTGCGATCACGATCTGCTTGTACGGCACAGTCGTCACGTCGCCGGCAGCGAACACACCCGGCACCGAGGTTTCACCGCGAGCATCGACGATGATCTCGCCACGGGGTGACAACTCGATGGTGCCTTTGAGCCAATCGGTGTTGGGCAGCAAACCGATCTGCACAAAGATCCCTTCCAGTTCCACACTGCGCAATTCGTCGCTCTGACGATCCTTGTAGCGCAGGCCGTTGACCTTCTGCCCGTCACCGGTGACTTCAGTGGTTTGCGCACTGGTGATCACGGTGACATTCGGCAGGCTGTGCAACTTGCGCTGCAACACCGCATCGGCGCGCAACTGCACATCGAACTCCAGCAGCGTGACATGGGCCACGATACCGGCCAGGTCGATGGCCGCTTCGACACCGGAGTTACCACCGCCAATCACCGCCACGCGTTTGCCCTTGAACAGCGGACCGTCGCAGTGCGGGCAGTAGGCAACGCCTTTGTTGCGGTATTGCTGCTCGCCCGGCACGTTCATTTCACGCCACCGTGCGCCAGTTGCGAGGATCACGGTCTTGGCCTTGAGCTTCGCGCCGCTGGCGAAGTGAACCTCGTGCAACTCACCTTCTTTGCCGGTGATCAACTTGTCTGCGCGCTGCAGGTTCATGATGTCCACGTCGTACTGCTTGACGTGTTCTTCAAGGGCCACGGCCAGTTTCGGCCCTTCGGTTTCCTGCACCGAGATGAAGTTCTCGATGGCCATGGTGTCCAGCACCTGGCCACCAAAACGTTCGGCCGCGACACCGGTGCGAATGCCTTTTCGGGCTGCGTAGATGGCCGCCGAAGCACCGGCCGGGCCACCGCCGACCACCAGCACGTCAAAGGCATCCTTGGCGCTGATTTTCTCGGCCTGGCGTTCGATGCCGCTGGTGTCGATCTTGGCGATGATTTCTTCCAGGCCCATGCGGCCCTGGCCGAAGTTCACGCCGTTCAGGTAGATACTTGGGACCGCCATGATCTGACGCTCATCGACTTCGGCCTGGAACAGCGCGCCGTCGATGGCGACGTGGCGGATGTTCGGGTTCAGCACCGCCATCAGGTTCAGCGCCTGGACCACGTCCGGGCAGTTCTGGCAGGACAGCGAGAAGTAGGTCTCGAAGCTGAACTCGCCTTTGAGCGAGCGGATCTGTTCGATCACTTCGGCACTGGCTTTCGACGGGTGACCGCCGACTTGCAGCAAGGCCAGTACCAGGGACGTGAATTCGTGGCCCATCGGGATGCCGGCGAAACGCAGGCTGATATCGGCCCCGGGGCGATTGATCGAGAACGATGGCTTGCGTGCATCATCACCGTTGTCGAGCAAAGTAATCTGGGTGGAAAGACTGGCAACGTCTTTCAACAGTTCGAGCATTTCCTGGGATTTCGCACCGTCGTCGAGGGAAGCAACGATCTCGATCGGCTGAGTGACCCGTTCCAGGTACGATTTCAACTGGGCTTTAAGATTGGTGTCCAACATACGGGCGATTTCCTTTTTGCTGTTTCGTATAAAGCAGGCATAAAAAAACGCCCGAGCGAATCTCGCCCGGGCGTTTTTATTGGGCGGTGCAGCTTACCGGGTAGGTGCGGAGTTCCGCCCTGATGGTGCGATCACAGACTTAGATCTTGCCGACCAGGTCCAGGGACGGCGCCAGAGTGGCCTCGCCTTCTTTCCACTTGGCTGGGCAAACCTGGCCCGGGTGAGCAGCAACGTACTGGGCGGCCTTGATCTTGCGCAGCAGCTCGGAAGCGTCACGGCCTACACCGCCGTCGTTCAGTTCAACGATCTTGATCTGGCCTTCAGGGTTGATCACGAAAGTGCCACGGTCAGCCAGGCCAGCTTCTTCGATCAGCACGTCGAAGTTGCGGGAGATGACGTGGGTCGGGTCGCCGATCATGGTGTACTGGATCTTGCCGATGGCTGGCGAAGTGTTGTGCCAGGCAGCGTGGGCAAAATGGGTGTCGGTGGAAACGCTGTAGATCTCGACGCCCAGTTTCTGGAATGCGTCGTAGTTGTCAGCGAGGTCTTCCAGTTCGGTCGGGCAGACGAAGGTGAAGTCGGCCGGGTAGAAGAACACCACGGACCACTTGCCTTTCAGGTCAGCGTCCGAGACTTTTACGAAGTCGCCATTTTTGAATGCATCAGCTTTGAACGGTTTAACTTGGCTGTTGATGATAGGCATCGTTGACTCTCCGTCAGGGGTTAAGAAGTTGATGGAGAGAACTTTACCGACTCGACGAACGGAAGGCTCATTGGCAAACCTGATGCTGCTGATTGGATTTCGCTATTAGCCAGCTGTATTAATAGAAGAAAACGGTATCTAGGATTCCACCGGCCTTTCCGTAATGCGTGCCATCCCGAGGAACGGGCTGGCTTCGATGTACCGCATGGCCGACTTCATGTCCTTCCAGCCCACATAACTCATCAGGGATTTCAAATCCCAGCCACTTTGATGCGCCCAGCTCGCAAAGCCGCGGCGCAAGGAGTGACTGGTGTAGAGCTCGCCGGCGATACCCGCCCGCGCCAACGCCTGGCGCAGTAGCGGAATCACACTGTTGGCGTGCAATCCCTCCTCGCCCAAATGCCCCCAGCGATCGATGCCACGGAAGACCGGCCCACGCACCAGTGCCGCCTCGGTGATCCAGTCGATATAAGCCTGCACCGGACACAAGCGTTGCAAGGCCGGTGTTTGATAAGTCTTGCCGAGGTTGTCGCGATCACTCTTGCTACGCGGCAGATAGAGACTGATGCCGGAACCGGCGCTGGCCTGCACGTGTTCAACCTGAAGCCTACACAACTCGTCGCTACGAAAGCCGCGCCAGAAGCCCAGCAGGATCAACGCCATGTCGCGCCTGGCACGCAGCAAACCCGGTCGGTCGCCTTCGACCCTGGCGGTTTGCACTTCTTGCTCCAGACAACCGACCACCTGCTCCAGATGCTGAAGCTGCAAGGGTTCGGCTTGTTTTTCCCGGGCCGGGTGCAGCGCGCGGATGCCCTTGAACACCTTGCGCACCACCGGCGCCTTGGTGGGATCGGCAAACCCCTGGCTGTTGTGCCACTGCGCCAATGCCGACAAACGCAGTTTCAGCGTATTGATCGACAACACCCCGGCATGGGCCACCAGATAACGCGCCACGCTGTCGCTGGTGGCCGGCAGAAAACCGCCCCAGGTCACCTCAAAGTGTTCGATGGCCGCGCGATAGCTGCGACGGGTGTTGTCGCGTGTCGCGGCTTGCAGATAGCGATCCAGCTCGCTCATGGGAAACAAACCTGTCTTGACCGACTGTAGGAGCGAGCTTGCTCGCGCTGACCGTTAACGATGACGCTGGCTATCTGCATTCACACGGCGCTCTCAGGTTTTTCGCGAGCAAGCTCGCTCCTACAGGGTTTGTGTACGGAGAAATAGAGTGAGGATACCTGAAAAGCGCTATCACACGGGGTAATACCAGTATATCCCGTGTCAGCTACATTCATTATTTAACTTTATAGATTGAATGGTACAATGTTTATTTACGTGGTACGTACCACATCATTAAAACCCGGGAGAACTCATGGCACGCGGCGGTGTAAATAAAGCGGTGGTTCAAGCCGCTCGGTTGGCGATCCTCGCTCGCGGCGAAAACCCCAGCATCGATGCCGTACGGATCGAGATGGGCAATACCGGCTCGAAAACCACGATTCATCGCTATCTCAAAGAGCTCGATGACAGGCACGAACCGGCCGAAGCGCCGGCGGAGCCGATCGACGACGAACTGATGGCGCTGGTGGCGCGGCTTGCACAAAGACTCAAGGAGCAGGCGCAGGAACCCATCGACCAGGCGCGCACGCAGTACGAAGAACAACGCAAGACGCTGGAAAACCAGCTCGGCGAAGCGCAGGAGGCCAACAGCGAACTGCACCAGCAATACGAATTTCAGAGCCTGGCGCTGACCCAGGAGTCCGAGGCGCTGCAGGAAACACGCGCCAGTTTGCAATCGGAGCAAACCCGCAACGCCGGGCTGAACCAGGCGCTGGCCGATTTCGAACTGCGCCTGAAAGACAAGGACGAGCAGATCCGCTCCCTTGAAGAAAAACACCTGCACACTCGCGACGCGCTGGAGCACTACCGCAATGCGGTCAAGGAACAGCGCGAACAGGAATTGAGTCGCCATGAAGGCCAGGTGCAACAAATACAGATGGAACTGCGACAGGCTCAACAAAGCGCGCTGGTACGCCAGGATGAAGTCACCCAGTTGCACCGCGACAATGAACGCCTGCTGACTGAAAACCGCGGCACGTTGCGCGAGCTGAGCCTGCTGCAGGAACAACTCAAGCAAAGCAATACCCGCCAGGATCAGTTGCTGGATCAGGCCACCCGCGTCGACAGCGAGCGCACCCTCCTCCAGGAACGCCTGCGCGTCGCCCTGCTGGAAAGCCAGGCACTCAAACAGAACGTCGATGAGCAGTCGCAGCTCAACAAGGCGCTGGAAATGGATTTGGCCAAGACCCGCACGGATCTGGAAGAACGCGTACGTCTGGCCGCGACCCTTGCGGCAGCGGCAGACGCAGCGAAGAAGGATTAACCGGCGACTGGCGTACGCATGGTGACGAACTCTTCGGCGGCCGTCGGGTGCACCCCGATGGTTTCGTCGAAGTCGCGCTTGGTGGCGCCGGCCTTCAAGGCAATCGCCAGACCCTGGACGATCTCGCCGGCATCCGGACCGACCATGTGGCAACCCAGCACCTTGTCGGTCTTGGCGTCCACCACCAGTTTCATCAGCGTGCGCTCCTGGCATTCAGTCAGGGTCAGCTTCATCGGCCGGAAGCGGCTTTCGAAGATCTGCACGTCGTGGCCGGCTTCGCGAGCCTCCTCTTCAGTCAAACCGACGGTGCCGATGTTTGGCAGGCTGAACACCGCTGTCGGGATCATCTTGTAGTCCACCGGACGATACTGCTCCGGTTTGAACAGGCGTCGCGCCACCGCCATGCCTTCTGCCAGGGCAACCGGTGTCAGCTGAACACGACCGATCACATCGCCCAGCGCCAGGATCGACGGCTCGGCGGTCTGATACAGCTCATCGACCTCGACAAAGCCCTTCTTGTCGAGCTTGACCCCAGTGTTCTCCAGCCCGAGATTGTCCAGCATCGGACGACGCCCCGTGGCGTAGAACACGCAATCGGCTTCCAATTGGCGACCATCCTTGAGCGTGACCTTCAGGCTGCCATCGGCCTGCTTGTCGATGCGCTCGATGTCCGCATTGAACTGCAGATCCATGCCACGCTTGGTCAGCTCTTCCTGCAAATGCTTGCGCACGGCCCCGTCAAAGCCGCGCAGGAACAGCTCGCCGCGGTACAGCAGCGTGGTCTGTGCGCCCAGGCCGTGGAAGATCCCGGCGAACTCGACTGCGATATAACCACCACCCACCACCAATACACGCTTGGGCAGCTCTTTGAGGAAGAACGCCTGGTTGGAACTGATGGCATGCTCGTGTCCCGGGATTTCCGGAATCTGCGGCCAGCCACCCGTAGCGATCAGGATGTTTTTGGCGCTAAAGCGCTCGCCATTGATCTCGACCGTATGAGGATCGACAATGCTGGCGTGGCCTTCATGCAAAGTCACGCCGCTGTTGACCAGCAGGTTGCGATAAATGCCATTGAGGCGATTGATCTCGCGGTCCTTGTTGGCGATCAGCGTCGCCCAGTCGAACTGCGCCTCATCCAGGCTCCAGCCAAAACCGGAGGCCTGCTCGAAGTCCTCGGCGAAGTGCGCACCGTAGACCAGCAATTTTTTCGGCACGCAGCCGACATTCACACAGGTACCGCCCAGGTAGCGACTCTCGGCCACCGCCACTTTCGCACCGAAACCGGCGGCAAATCGAGCAGCCCGCACACCACCGGAACCGGCACCAATCACATAAAGGTCAAAATCGTAGGCCATTTTCAATCTCCTCGGCAGGCCAACAGCATACCTGCGGACATTTGTGGGGCAAGCGCTGCAGTCGATATGGGGCCTGAAAATGAAAAAGCCACCCGAAGGTGGCTTTTCAAAACAATCAGGTCGCTGGCTATCAGTACGCCTTGCCCGTCTTGTAGAAGTTCTCGAAGCAGAAGTTGGTCGCGTCGATGTAGCCTTCGGCGCCACCGCAGTCGAAACGCTTGCCCTTGAACTTGTAGGCAATCACGCAACCGTCCTGCGCCTGTTTCATCAGGGCGTCAGTGATCTGGATCTCGCCGCCTTTGCCTGGCTCGGTTTGTTCGATCAGGCTGAAGATGTCCGGGGTCATGATGTAACGACCGATGATCGCCAGGTTCGACGGGGCATCTTCCGGCTTTGGCTTCTCGACCATGTTGCGCACGCGGTACAGGTCGTCACCAATCAGGTCGCCAGCAATCACACCGTATTTGCTGGTTTCTTGCGGGTCGACTTCCATGATCGCGACGATGGTGCAGCGATACTGCTTGTACAGCTTGACCATCTGCTTGAGGACGCCGTCACCTTCCAGGTTGACGCACAGGTCATCCGCCAACACCACGGCGAACGGCTCGTCGCCGATCAGCGGACGACCGGTCAGGATCGCGTGGCCCAGACCTTTCATTTCAGTCTGGCGGGTGTAGGAGAACGAGCACTCGTCCAGCAGGCGGCGGATGCCGACCAGGTATTTTTCCTTGTCGGTGCCCTTGATCTGGTTTTCCAGCTCGTAGCTGATGTCGAAGTGGTCTTCCAGGGCACGCTTGCCGCGACCGGTAACGATGGAGATTTCGTTCAAGCCGGCATCCAGTGCTTCTTCGACGCCGTACTGGATCAGTGGCTTGTTCACCACCGGCAGCATTTCTTTGGGCATGGCTTTAGTCGCTGGCAGGAAGCGAGTACCGTAACCGGCTGCTGGGAACAAGCATTTCTTGATCATATAAGTCCTTGAAAGGGCTGTGTGTACGAGTTTCGGCGCAGTCTAATCAGGCGGCGTGCACCTTACAATGCCCCGCGCTGGCTAACCGATGTCAACATAGAGAAATATTCTTGCCGATAGTTCCCTGCGGACGTGCACAGGTCACTTCGCAACCTATTATGCATAGCAGAAACCTGCGTAATTGCACGGTTTTCACTGATCCGCAGCGACCTGCCCTACGCCCATTGGCACCCGTTGCGTGCGTTTGCCGGTATCATGGCGCGATTGAACCAGACAACGAGGCAAATAGATGTCGGAAGCAAAAAGCGTCAACGGATTCCTGATCAACAAGCTGAAAGACGGTCAATGGTGGGTGGCCAGTGTCGGCGGTGAAAACATCGCCGGACCTTTCCCTTCCGAAGCCCTGGCAATCGAGGTGGCTTCGGTGCTGGAGCTGGAGCACCCGGAACCGAAGCGACGCGGCAAGGACAAGAACTGATCGACGTCCGATGCGAAAAGCCCTGCCATTGCGCAGGGCTTTTTTTCACTGGTCTGGATTCAACTCGGACCCGGCCCTTGTAGGAGCTGGCTTGCCAGCGATGGTCGTTAACGATAACGCGCATGACCTGGATAAACGCGGCGCACTGGAGTCCATCGCCAGCAAGCCGGCTCCTACAGTTTGGCGTTCACATCATTTCCACTCGGACGCGGTCCCTTGTAGGAGCTGGCTTGCCAGCGATGATCGTTAACGATAACGCGTGCAAACGGATAAACGCGGCGCACTTGAGCCCATCGCCGGCAAGCCGGCTCCTACAGGGATTGCGTTATCGGTGTTTCCCGGGATCGCGTGAAGAAGCTTTTTTGTGAATGACGAAAAGAAGTGGCCTTTGGCTATAACCTTTTCAATCCGGCGCTGTCTGAGCCTTAGCCCACTATCCTGACGACGACCACGCCATGAAAAAATTTTTGCCCCTGATCGCAATATTGGCCCTGAGTGGCTGCGCAACGTCGGAAGAAACCTACCTGGGCAACGGAGAGCACGGCCTGTCGATTGATTGCTCCGGGGAAGCCAATTCCTGGGCTGCGTGCTACGAGAAGGCTGAAGCGTCCTGTGCAGGCACCGGCTACAAGATTGTCGGTACCGATGGCACACCCTCGCTCAAGCAGAGCGAAAAGACCCTCGGCGCCGATGTCGGCAACTACAAGAGCCGCAACGTCGTGGTGATGTGCAAATAAGGCGCCGCGCCCTAAATATGGATTTCGGCGAATTTGATTCCAAGCGCGCGCACGGTATCGATCAGGTCATCAAGACGACTGAAGGACTCGACTTCATCATTGTCATCCACCAGGAAATAGCTGCGCCCGGCGCTCTTCTTGAAGAACACGATCCATTCCCCCCGCTCCGCCGGATTCTGAATCACATGGGTGGCAGAGATTAACCCCTCTGCATGGCGTTCCCGGACCTGCTCACGCTTCATATTCGACTCCAGAAATAACAATGCCGCCAAAGCCTGGCTTTGGCGGCATCGGTGCTGATTGTCGATAGTTTATCAGCCGGAAATGCACTCGGTGGCAGCCTTCTGTACATCCTTTGGACGCACCGGGACATTGGACATGCTCTCGTGCAACTTGATGCTGCTGCCGCCCGAGCGCTCTTCAATGTCGAATACGGCAGACGGCCCCGAGGAGTACTTGAGCGGTACGATCACACGCAAGCCCTCCTTGTGCGGCTCGATTTGCAAGGCGCCGCGACTGTCAGCCAGTTTTTCGCTGAGGCATTGTGCGTATTCATGGGGTTTCTTGCCAGAAATCACGCTCATGGTCGGCAGCGTCTCATTGATATCAGAGACGTTCGCACAACCACTCACCAACACCGCCAGGGAAAGAATCGACAAACCCCACTTCATACAAAACCTCCGATAAAGAGGCTCGGACAACGCAGATGCGTTTTTTCTCCGAGACAAACTGCTTTATCGCTCATCAAACGTGAAATTAGCGTTTTTAATTGTCAAAGTGGCCGGATAATAAGGCCTTCGGGCTGATAAACTGCGCCAATCGCCCATGCTATCGTTTTGATTTTGTAGAAAAAGCCCTTCTGGAGGCGCCTCATGAAATTTATCCATCAGCGCGAGCACCTCAATGAGGACGACATTGTCGTCATTCAATGCTCCCAAATGTGCAACATCCGTTTAATGAACGACGCCAACTTCCGCAGCTTCAAGAATGGCGGTCGTCACACCTATCACGGTGGAGCCTTCGACACCTTTCCGGCCCGCATCACCGCGCCGAGCACCGGTTTCTGGAACATCACCATCGACACCGTGAGTCACCGCGCGATCAGCGTGACACGCAAACCCACCCTGACTCACTCGATCAAAATCATTCGCCGTTCCAGCACGAAACTGAGCTGATCAACGAAACACAAGACAGGCAGATACTACCGTGGCCCAAACGACCAAGTACGTCATCAAATACAAACTCAACGGTGAGCGCCGCTTCGAGTTTGCCCAGCTTGAAAAGGGTACCGCAGAAGAAGCCAAAGCGGCGCTGGATGCCATTCATGGACAAGACGACGTCATCAGCGACATCAGCGTCAGCAAAGCGCTGTAACGCGATCCGGAGCGACAATGGACGTCGGCTCCCACTCGCAATTCGACCGCAAGCAGCGGAGTGCCTGCGTCATCCTTGCCGTCCAGACTGGCCACCTCAACAACAAGAGGCCCGGCAATGAGCGAACACTATCTGGACAGGCTGGACTGGCCCCTGCTGGAACAGCAACTTGATCAGGACGGTTACGCCGTCATCCCGACACTGCTGAGCCACAAGGCTTGCGGGCAAATCAGCGCCTTGTACCCCCAAACCGAGCCTTTTCGCTCGCACGTGGTGATGGCTCGCCACGGGTTTGGCCGGGGCGAGTACAAGTATTTCAGCTACCCTTTGCCGGAACTCGTGGCCCGTTTGCGCAGCGCACTCTACCCACGACTGGTGCCCATCGCCAATCGCTGGCATGAGCAGATGGGTTTGCCGGGGCGCTTTCCCGAATCTCATCCGGCCTTCCTCGAACGCTGCCATGCCGCCGGTCAGAACCGTCCGACGCCGTTGTTGCTGCAATATGGTGCGCAGGACTACAACTGCCTGCATCAGGATCTGTACGGTGAGCACGTTTTCCCACTGCAGGTGGCGATTTTGCTTTCAGACCCCGAGCAAGATTTCACCGGCGGTGAATTTGTCATGACCGAACAGCGTCCGCGCATGCAGTCACGCCCGATGGTCATCGGCCTGAACAAAGGTGACGGGCTGATCTTTGCCGTCAACCAGCGGCCGGTCAAAGGGACTCGTGGTTACTACCGCGTGACCCTGCGTCACGGCGTGAGTCGCCTGCACGGCGGCAAACGGCATACCCTTGGAATCATCTTTCACGATGCGTCATGACCCCATGAATCCGCTGACTTTCGATCTGTTTGCCGATGCAGAACCCGCGCAACAGCCCAGGCGCGAGCAGATCGGCGAACAGTCCTACGTACTCAGAGGCTTTGCCCTGCCCTGGCTGGAGCGCTTGCTGCCCGCCCTGGAAGAAGTACTGGCGGCCGCGCCGTTTCGGCAGATGGTCACGCCCGGCGGCTTTACCATGTCGGTCGCCTTGAGCAGTTGTGGCACACTCGGCTGGACCACAGACCGCAGCGGTTATCGGTACACCCGCCACGATCCGCAGACCGGCCGGCCCTGGCCGATGATGCCCGAAGTGTTTTTGCAGTTGGCGCAAGCGGCGGCGCAGGCAGCAGGCTTCAGCGATTTTGCGCCTGACGCCTGCCTGATCAACCGCTACATTCCCGGGGCAAAAATGTCATTGCATCAAGACAAGGACGAACATTCCTACGCAGCGCCCATCGTTTCGGTCTCGCTGGGGTTGCCGGCGATGTTCCTGTTCGGCGGCTTTGCCCGCAGCGACAAAAGCCAGCGCGTTCCCCTGCTGCATGGCGACATTGTGGTCTGGGGTGGCGTGGATCGCCTGCGTTATCACGGCGTGTTGCCGATCAAGGACGGGCATCACCCGAAACTCGGCGAGCAGCGCATCAACTTCACCTTCCGTACCGCTGGGTAAAGATTGCGAATTTGACCGCAAGCGCCGGAGTGTGTGGCAATTGCCCCATGGTTAATGTGCAGGCACCCCCTCAATGGACGTGACGCCATGACAACCCAATCGACCAAGATCACCACTGAAAACGATCCGCGCTGGGCCGCCGTGGTCGCGCGCGACCCCAAGGCTGACGGGCAGTTTGTCTATGCCGTGAAGACCACAGGCATCTACTGTAATCCCAGCAGCCTCGCGCGCCTGCCCAAACCACAGAATGTCGAATTCTTCGACAGCGCCGAACAGGCCCGGGCCGCGGGTTATCGTCCGAGCAAGCGCGCGGCGAAGGATCAGAGCGAACTCGCCGCGCAGCATGCCGCCACCGTGGCCACTGCCTGCCGCCAGATCGAAAGCGCCGAAACGCTGCCCACCCTGGGCGAATTGGCCGAGGCGGCGGGACTGAGCAGCTTTCACTTCCATCGCGTGTTCAAAGCCGTCACCGGCCTGACGCCCAAGGGCTACGCCGATGCCCATCGCTCACGCAAGGTGCGCGAGCGCCTGGCGAACGGCGGCTCGGTGACCGATGCCCTGTATGACGCCGGCTTCAACTCCAACAGCCGATTTTATGAAGCGGCAGACCAACTGCTCGGGATGAAGCCCGGGGATTACCGCGCCGCCGGTCAAAACAATGACATTCGATTTGCCATTGGCCAGTGCTCGCTGGGCGCGATCCTGGTGGCGCAGAGCGAGCGCGGAGTTTGCGCGATCCTGCTGGGCGATGATCCGCACCAACTGGTCTGTGATCTGCAAGACAAGTTCCGGCGCGCCAACCTGATGGGTGCCGATCATGAATTCGAGCAATTGATTGCCAGGGTCGTCGGCTTTATCGAGGCGCCGGCGATTGGCCTGGACCTGCCATTGGACGTGCGCGGTACCGCTTTTCAGGAAAGGGTCTGGCAAGCGCTGCGGGAGATTCCGGTCGGCAGCACGGCAAGCTACGCCGATGTCGCCCTGCGCATCGGTTCGCCCAAAGCCGTTCGCGCCGTGGCTCAAGCCTGCGGCGCGAACAGCCTGGCCGTGGCGATCCCGTGCCATCGCGTGGTGCGCAGCGATGGCAATCTGTCGGGCTATCGCTGGGGTGTCGAGCGCAAGCGCCAGTTGCTGGAGCGTGAGTCGACGTAATCAGCGATTCACATCCACCACCACGCGCCCGCGCAATTGCCCGGCCAGCAAGCGCGGCGCGGCATCGATGGCTTCGCTCAAGCCGATTTCATGGCTGATCAGCGGCAACAGATTGAAGTCCAGGTCCGTGGCCAGGCGATTCCAGGCTTGCACCCGCTTGGCTTTGGGTTGGGTCACGCTGTTGATGCCGGCCAGGGTCACGCCGCGCAAGATGAACGGCGCAACGGAAGCCGGAAAGTCCATGCCCTGGGCCAGACCGCAGGCCGCGACGGTGCCGTTGGCCTTGGTGCTGGCGCACGCATTGGCCAGGGTGTGGCTGCCGACCGAATCGATGACGGCCGCCCAGCGTTCCTTGGCCAACGGCTTGCCTGGCTCGGACAGGGTGGCGCGATCGATGATTTCGCCAGCACCCAGCCGCTTCAGGTAATCGTGCTCCGAGGTCCGGCCGGTGGAGGCAACCACCCGGTAGCCGAGCTTGCTGAGCAATGCGATGGCGAAACTGCCGACGCCACCGTTGGCGCCAGTGACCAGGATTTCGCCCTGCCCGGGCGTCACGCCATTGTGCTCAAGAGCCAGGATGCACAGCATGGCCGTATAACCCGCCGTACCGATGGCCATCGACTGGGCCGCGGTAAAAGCCTTGGGCAGTGGAATCAGCCAGTCGCCATTGAGGCGAGCCTTCTGGGCCAATCCTCCCCAATGCCCTTCGCCCACGCCCCAGCCATTGAGCAGGACGGCGTCACCGACCGTGTAGTCCGGATGCCCGCTGGCCTCGACGACCCCGGCCAGGTCGATGCCCGGCACCATCGGAAATTTGCGCACCACCGGGCTGCTGCCGGTGATCGCCAGGCCATCCTTGAAGTTCAGCGTGCTGTAGGCAACACGCACCGTGACATCGCCCTCGGGTAACTGATCGTCCTCGATCTCTTGCAGTGTGGCCCGATAACCGCTGTCGTCTTTGTCGATCAAAATACCTTTGAACATTACGGCCTCTCAATGGAATCAGTCTGGTGGTGGTGCAAATGAAATAACACATGGCAACCGATTGCCGTACCCGACTTTAAGCCAATCCGGCAGACCGCCGGGCGTTTTCATTGACGGCGGCTATGCTTTTTCGCAACCTTGAAATGCCGCAAGAACCTGTCTTGTCGATGGAGCTGACAATGCCTCAACTGCGTTTATTCACCGTTTTACTGATGCTCTGCCTGCTTCCGCTCAGCGGTACGCAGGCGGCACCCGCGCAACCCGCCCAACCACCCGCGACTCAGGCGCCGGCGGCCCCCAGCTGGCCACAGGTGCTGGCTGCCGGCGACACCAAATTGACCATCTACCAGCCGCAACTGGACAGCTGGGACGGCTACACCCTGAACGCGCGGGCCGCTGTGGAGGCCACGGGCACCGATGGCAAATCCACTTATGGCATCGTGCAGTTCAGCGCCCACACATTGGTCGACAAGGCCACTCGCTGGGTGGCGCTCGACCAGTACACCCTCACCAAGGCCGACTTCCCCGATAGCGCAACCAAGGCTGACAGCTGGGTCGCCGCGGTGAAGCAAGACGCCGAGAAGCGCACCAAAACCATTTCCCTGGACCAACTCGAAGCCGCGCTCGGCGTGATCGCCGCCGAGCAGAAGTCCAGCAGCGCGCCACTGGAAAATACTCCGCCGACGATTATTTCGTCCGAGGTGCCAGCGTTGTTGGTGTACATCGATGGCGAACCCGCCTATCGCCCGGTTGATGGCACCTCGCTGCAACGGGTGATCAACACCCGGCCATTGCTGCTCAAGGACGCACAGGGCAAGCATTACCTGCACGTATTCGATGGCTGGATGGTCGCGGACAACCTGGGCGGGCAGTATGCGCCCCTGCCCTCGCCGTCCGCCGAGCTGGAAAAAGCCAAAAAAGACGCCATCCAGAGTCGCCAGGTGGACCTGCTGACAGGCCAGAGCGACCCGAAGGACAAGATACCGACGCTGGCCAAACCGCCGATTCCGCAAATCTACATCGCCACGGTCCCGACCGAGCTGATCGTTACTGACGGCGCGCCCCAATGGCAGCCGATCCAGAACACCAAACTGCTGTATGTGACCAACACCACCGGGCATATTTTCAAGGAAATCGGCGATCAGGACAGCTATGTGCTGATCTCGGGACGCTGGTTCCGCGCCAGTGACATGAAAGGCCCCTGGACCTTTGTGGGCGCGGACAAACTACCCGCAGACTTCGCCAACATTCCCGATGACAGCCCCAAGGAAAACGTGAAAGCCTCGGTGGCCGGCACCCCGCAGGCCAAGGAAGCCGCCATTGCCGCGACCATCCCGCAGACCTCGGCGATCAAGAAAAGCCAGGTAAAAATGAGCAAGCCGCCGATCGACGGCGAACCGCAACTCAAGGCCATCCAGGGCACGCCCTTGCAATACGTGGTCAACAGCCCGATGCCGATCATCATGGTCGATGCACACAGCTGGTACGCGGTGGAGAACGGTGTCTGGTTCGTCGCCACGTCGGTGCAAGGCCCCTGGGAGGTCGCCTCTTCAGTACCGGCGGTGATCTATTCGATTCCACCCAGTTCACCGATGCACTACATCACTTACGTGAAAGTCTACGAAGCCAGCGGCGATACCGTCGTCGTCGGTTACACGCCGGGCTATCAGGGCTCGACACTGGACCCTGACAGCGGTGTGGTGGTGTATGGCACCGGTTATCCGTATACGCCGTGGGTGGGCAGTGTCTGGTACGGCCCGCCGGTGACCTATGGCTTTGGCGTGGCGATTCGCTACACCCCGTGGACGGGCTGGACGTTCGGCTTCGGCTTCGGCTGGAGCTGGGGCGGCAGCACAGTCGCCGTCGGTTGGGGCTGGGGCGCCTATCCGTGGTGGGGCAATTACGGCTGGGGTTACGCCTGGGGGCCGCATCTGTACCCTGCGCCAATGCCTTGGGGCGGAGCCGCTTACGGCTATCATGGTGGCGCTGTCGCCTGGGGCCCCGGCGGCTGGGCCGGCACCACTGGCAACATCTACCGCCAGTGGGGCGACCGCGCTTCGGTCAGCCGCTACGGCGCCGGTTACAACGCCTGGACCGGTAATCGCTGGGCCGGCCAGGTTGGCGCCTCCTACAACTCGCGGACCGGCGTCGCCGCGGCAGGCCAGCGCGGCGCGGTACATAACGTCTATACCGGCAACTACGCCGCTGGCCGCAGCGGCGTGGCCGTCGGTCCCGACGGTGGCGCCATTGCCGGCCAGCATGTGACGGCCGGCAACGTTCGCACCGGCACCCAGGTCAGCGCCAATCGCGGTGCCGTCTACAACCCCAATACTGGCAACACCACTCAATACGGCGGCATCCATGATCGCAACGGCGGCGTGGCGCATGTCGGCGACAACGTGTACGCCGGCCATGATGGCAACGTTTACAAGCGGACCGACAGCGGCTGGCAATCCATGGTCCAGGGCGGTGCAACCCGTGCCGCCCCAGCCAATACCAGCCAGGTGCAGAATCTCAATCGTGAGTACGATGCCCGCTCCTTCGGCAATGATCGCTTCAACAATTTCCACAATTCTTCCCAGGTGATGAATCACTCCTTCGGTGGTGGCGGTGGAGTCTTCCACCGCCGCTGAAGAAACCCGGCAAGCTGAAATGACGACTGGCCTTGCGCCAGTCGTTGCGTTACAAATCCTGTTCTACCGTCCCTGCCCTGTTTCAACGTCGGAGAACACAGCACATGAACCAATGGCCAGATACCCGCATTCTTGACCTGCTCGGGATCGAACTGCCGATCATCCAGGGACCGATGGCCGGTGCCACGAATTCGGCCATGGTGATTGCAGCCAGCAATGCCGGTGGCCTGGGTTCGATGCCAGCGGCGATGCTCAGCACCGATCAACTGCGCGAAGAGCTGAGAACCATCCGCCAGCACACCCAGCGCCCGATCAATGTCAATTTCTTCTGCCATCAACCTCCAGCCCCTGACGAGCAACGCGCGCAGGACTGGAAAAACCTGCTGCAGCCGTACTACCAGGAACTCGGCGCCGATTTCGCTGCGCCAACCCCCGTGTCCAACCGGGCGCCGTTCGATAATGCGGCCTGCGAAGTGGTCGAGGAATTTCGCCCCGAAGTGGTGAGTTTCCACTTTGGCCTGCCGGAAAAATCCCTGCTCGACCGGGTCAAGGCCACCGGTGCGAAAGTGCTGTCCTCGGCCACCACCGTCGCCGAAGCCGTGTGGCTGGAGCAGCATGGTTGCGATGCAATCATTGCCATGGGTTTTGAAGCCGGTGGCCATCGCGGGATGTTTCTCAGCGATGACCTGAGTAGCCAGGTCGGGACTTTCGCCCTGGTGCCGCAAGTCGTCGATGCCGTGAAAGTGCCGGTGATTGCCGCCGGCGGCATCGCTGACGCCCGAGGCGTCGCCGCTGCCTTCATGCTGGGCGCTTCGGCGGTGCAGGTGGGTACGGCCTACCTGTTCACGCCTGAGGCCAAGGTCAGCCCGTCCCATCACAAAGCGTTGCGTACCGCCAAGGAAAGCGAGACGGCGGTCACCAACGTGTTCACCGGTCGCCCGGCCCGGGGCATCCTCAATCGAGTGATGCGTGAACTGGGGCCGATGAGCGCCAAGGCTCCGGCCTTCCCCCTTGCCGGTGGCGCGCTGATGCCGTTGCGGGCCAAGGACGAAGCGGATTTCAGCAACCTTTGGGCCGGCCAGGCATTTACCCTCGGAGCCGAATTGACCACCGCGGCACTGACCCGGCAACTGGCTGAGGAAGGATTGGCGAGACTGCTACGTCGCCCCTGAGGGTCATCCGCAGTGAAATTGTATACAATTTTATGCGCGCACATTCCGTTTAAAGGCAATTCGCTATATATTTCTCTACATAACGAATCACCCCCTGCTGCAATTGCCTTTAACGGAGCCGTTTCATGACCATTCGTGCCTCACGTTTTGCCCCTACCTGCCTGGCGAGCCTTCTCGCCGTATTCGCCTTCGGCTCAGCCCAGGCGGACGAAGTCCAGGTGGCTGTCGCCGCCAACTTCACCGCGCCGATCCAGGCCATCGCCGCTGATTTCGAAAAAGACACCGGGCACAAACTGGTGACCTCCTTTGGTGCCACCGGCCAGTTCTACACCCAGATCAAGAACGGCGCTCCGTTCGAAGTGTTCCTCTCGGCAGACGACAGCACGCCGAAAAAACTTGAAGCCGAAGGCGACACCGTCAAGGGTTCGCGTTTCACTTACGCAGTCGGCACCCTGGCGCTGTGGTCGGCCAAGGAAGGTTACGTCGATGCCAAGGGCGATGTGTTGAAGAAGAACGAGTACCAGCACCTGTCCATCGCCAATCCGAAGGCTGCACCTTACGGCCTGGCGGCTACCCAGGTGCTGGCCAAGGAAGGTCTGACCGACAAGGTCAAGGACAAGATCGTGGAAGGCCAGAACATCAGCCAGGCCTACCAGTTCGTCTCCACCGGCAACGCCGAGCTGGGTTTTGTCGCCCTCTCGCAGATCTACAAGGACGGCAAGATCACCAGCGGTTCGGCCTGGATCGTTCCAGCCAGCCTGCACGACCCGATCAAACAGGACGCGGTGATTCTCAACAAGGGCAAGGACAACCCGGCCGCCAAGGCATTGGTTGACTACCTCAAGGGGCCGAAAGCGGCCGCTGTCATCAAGTCCTACGGCTACGAAATCTAAATGTCGCTATCGAGTGCCGATTTTTCCGCCATTTGGCTGACCCTGAAACTGGCGTCCCTGACGACCGTCATCCTGCTGATTGTCGGCACTCCGATTGCGTTATGGCTCTCGCGCACCCGCTCCTGGTTGCGCGGCCCGGTCGGGGCGATTGTCGCCCTGCCCCTGGTGCTGCCACCGACGGTGATTGGTTTTTATCTGTTGCTGGCGCTCGGCCCTCACGGGTTCGTTGGCCAGTTCACCCAATCACTCGGCCTTGGCACCCTCACTTTCAGTTTCGCGGGGCTGGTGATCGGTTCGGTGTTGTATTCAATGCCGTTCGTGGTCCAGCCGCTGCAAAATGCTTTTTCCGCGATGGGTACGCGCCCGCTCGAAGTGGCCGCGACGCTGCGGGCCAATCCCTGGGACACCTTTTTCAGCGTAACGCTGCCCCTCGCGCGCCCAGGTTTCATTACCGCGGCCATTCTCGGTTTCGCCCACACCGTCGGCGAGTTCGGCGTGGTGCTGATGATCGGCGGCAACATTCCCGAGAAGACCCGCGTGGTCTCGGTGCAGATCTACGATCACGTCGAAGCCATGGAATACGCCCAGGCCCATTGGCTGGCCGGGGCGATGCTGGTGTTCTCGTTTGCCGTCTTGCTGGCGCTGTATTCCAGCCGAAAAACCAAAGCGGGCTGGAGCTGATCAATGATTCAAATGCGCCTGAAACTGGATTACCCGGGGTTCGCCCTCGACGTCGACCTGCAACTGCCGGGCCGTGGCGTCACCGCGCTTTACGGTCATTCCGGCTCGGGCAAGACCACTTGCCTGCGCTGCATCGCCGGCCTGGAACGGGCCGATCAAGGCTTTATCCAGGTCAACGATGAAGTCTGGCAAGACAGCGAGAACAGGGTCTTCGTCGCGCCACACAAACGCGCACTGGGCTACGTGTTCCAGGAAGCCAGCCTGTTTCCTCATCTGTCGGTGCTGGCCAACCTGGAGTTCGGCCTCAAGCGCATCCCCAAGCCGCAGCGCCGGGTCGACATGGCCCACGCCACCGAGTTGCTGGGCATCAGCCATTTGCTCGACCGGCACCCGCAACACCTATCGGGCGGTGAGCGGCAGCGGGTCGGCGTGGCCCGCGCCTTGCTCACCAGCCCGAAATTGCTGTTGATGGACGAGCCTTTGGCCGCGCTGGATGCGCAACGCAAGAATGAAATCCTGCCCTACTTGCAACGCCTGCATGACGAGCTCGACATCCCGGTGCTGTACGTCAGCCACTCCCAGGATGAAGTCGCGCGGCTGGCCGACCATATCGTCTTGCTCAGCAGCGGCAAGGCACTGGCCAGCGGCCCGATCGGCCAGACCCTCGCGCGCCTCGACTTGCCGCTGGCAATGGGCGATGACGCCGGTGTGGTGATCGAAGGTCGTGTCAGCGCCTATGACGCCGAGTATCAGTTGCTCAGCCTGCAATTGCCCGACACTTCCCTCAATATTCGTGTGCCTCATACGCCTATGGATGCGGGCCAGGCACTGCGCTGCAAGGTCCAGGCGCGAGACGTGAGCCTGAGCCTGGACAGTGCCGGGCAAAGCAGCATTCTCAATCGCCTGCCGGTCACCGTGGTCAGTGAAATGAGCGCCGACAACGCCGCTCACGTGCTGATTCGCCTGGACGCCGCAGGCTCGCCGTTGCTGGCGCGGATCACGCGTTATTCCCGCGACCAACTCAACGTCCACCCTGGCCAACAACTCTGGGCACAAATCAAAGCGGTCGCGGTGCTGGCGTAAATCCACCGGCACGACTGCAGCGGAGCGGGGTCAATGGCTGTAACGACCATCGCCCGGGACAATCGCCATGCCCGATGTTCTGCCTCCTGACCTGCATTACGTCGATGACACTCAACCGGGCATCACCCGTAGGAAGCTGCGCGGAAAATTCGCCTATTTCGACCCGACGGGACAACGCATCACCGGCCCCGACGCGATCGACCGTCTCAACGCACTCGCGGTGCCACCCGCCTATACCGAGGTGTGGATCTGCGCCGATCCACACGGGCATCTGCAGGCCACTGGCCGGGATGCCCGGGGTCGCAAACAATACCGTTATCACCCCCGCTGGCGAGAGGTACGCGACGCCGACAAATACTTGCGCCTGCGTGACTTCGGGCTGGCGTTGCCGAAACTGCGCCAACGGCTGGAAGCGGTGTTGGCGGCACCGGGATTCAGTCGCGACAAAGTCATGGCCACGGTCATTACCCTGCTCGACACGACACTGATCCGTATTGGCAACAGCCAATACGCCCGGGACAACCGCTCCTACGGCCTGACGACCTTGCGCAGCCGCCACGTAGAGATCAACGGCAGTGCCATCCTGTTCCAGTTCCGCGGCAAAAGTGGCGTCGAACACCAGATCACCGTGAAAGACCGGCGACTGGCCCGGATCATCAAGCGATGCCAGGAAATGCCCGGGCAGAACCTGTTTCAGTATCTGGATGAAAACGGTGACCGGCGCACTGTCAGTTCCTCCGACATCAACAGCTATTTGCAAACGCTCAGCGGCGCCGATTTCACCGCCAAGGATTACCGCACCTGGGCCGGCAGCGTGCTGGCGCTGGCGATATTGCGCAAGCTGCACTGGCAGCCTGAAACGGACGCCAGGCGGCACCTGGTGGAGATGATCAAGAACGTTGCCAGGCAACTGGGCAATACCCCGGCCGTGTGCCGCAAGTGCTACATCCACCCGGCGGTGCTGGACGGTTTCCTTCTCGGCGACCTGGCACAACTGCCCAGGCCGAGGGCGCGCAAAGGGCTTTCGGCCGAGGAAGTCGGGCTGGCGATCTTCCTTGAGCGGATTGCGGCAGCGCCTGAACCGACGAATTGACCTGTCTATTTTTTGCACGATCAGCAATGGCTTCTATAGTTGAACTGAACACGAATCAGCTGCGGAGACGCCATGGAAGACATTTTCGTCGTGAAGCGGTGCAACAAGATCATCATCCATGGTCGCCGTGAGGGTGAGTATGACCACCTGCCACCGGATGCCGCGGTCTGGTACCGCATCGCCGATACCCGTACCCAGGGTTTCATCGGAGACGGCTACGACGTAGAAGAAGACGCCCAGCGTGTTTGCCAGCTGCTGAACGCTAAATCACAAGTGACAGCCCGACAAAGCTGAGGGCCTGCCAGCGGTTTTTAACCGGTCTATACTGAAATGGCTGAAGGATCAGCGACCCCAACGGCAGAAAGCTCGCTCCCGGCGGGCTTTTTGCTGCCACACCCAGGTTTCTTGAACGGAGGTGTCTCCCATGTCCGAAAAAGAGTCCATCACCACCCTGCTCACCTTACTGGACTCCCGTCAGGCTCGCTTGGCCGCGGCCTGCAAGGAAATCGCCGACTGGGTCGATCATCAAGGCGGGCACCCCACCGCTCTTAGAATTCGTGATCGCCTGAACGACATCGAGAAGGACACACCGCTGATCCGGCACACGCTGTCGTCTCTGCAACCTGTTGACCGGCCTCTGCCGCGGTTCAGGTGATCCGTCACGGACTTGCGGTACGAGGACAGGCCCGATTCGGCCAGCATGACCGGTGACGGTGACGTTTCCGGATGTCTGGCTGTCTGTCAGGATTTCACCCTCTCTCACAACCCGGCCTGGCGCCGGGATTTTTGTTGGGCAAAACCAATCGAACGTCACCGCTCACGTGAGGTCAACCGCTCACACGTCACGAAGGAGACGTTCCAATGGTCACTCACTTCAAAGTCAGCGGGCACCTGGCCTGCGGCCACAACGGCAATAACCTCGTATCAACCCGTGAACTCAATCGGGTGAAATGCCGGAGTTGCCGAAACACCGAGGTCTACAAAGAAGCACGCAAGGCCGAACGCAACGCCGCCCGCCGCGCAGCGCGCAAAGCCAAAGCCCTGCACAGCGCCGTTACCTGGCGTTCGGCCTGGACCGAGCGACTGACCGCGATGGCCGGCCTGCAACGCTTGCCACGGGGGTTTGCCGGCCAGCCCTTCGTTTAGGTCTGGACTGAAACAGGATTTGCTAATCCATGGGCCCTTGCATTGCACAAGGGCTCAATCGGAGCGCAAAAGCCATGAACACAAAAATCCTGATCATCATCGCCAGCTTGTGCCCGGCCCTGGCATTCGCTCAAGGCTGCGACCTTGTCACCCGCTCCCAGAGCGCCTCCGTTTCGGCGATCGAAAGCCACTCCTGTCCTGAGTACCAAGGCATGCCCGTGGAGTCGATGAACGGGTCTTGCAGCAACCCGGGCAAGGAGATGCCCAGCAGCACAAGCAGCGTCGGACAATGCGCTGATGACTATCGGGCCAGCTGCCTTGCCGCCTTGTCGCAAGAAGCCCTGGCCAACCCACGGCCCATCAGCAAAGACAAAAACAGCAAATCGGTCAACATCCCTGGCAACGCCCGGATCATCACCTACTACCACGACACGGAACACCTGGCGCAATCGAGAATCGAGTGTGAAACCGGCGGTGGTCTCGGGAAATCGAAATAGCCGCGACGTGGTTACTGCTGGTCGGCATCCTTGCGCACGGGCTGCATGATCTCGCGCAGGGACATACGCTTGAACGCCTCGACCAGTGCTCGCCCTTCCTGCGGTGCGCAAGTGACCGCCAGGCGCATGGTCGCCTCGCCCAGGTGCCAGATCAAAAACGCCGACTCCTGAACCTGTTGTTGATCGAGGTCTGGATACACGCGAAGCATCGCCTGGGCCAGAAGTGCTCCGGCCACCCGGCTCTCCACCAGTTCCAGTTGCATTAACTGCTTGTCGGCCTGCATGCCGGACCAGATGTCACGCATCACCGGTGTCGCCATCACGATCTCGTAGTACAGATCGAGCAACTGCGAATAGGCCGTCTGCAAGCCCTGGGCATCCTCGACAGCCGCCATCGCCTCGGTAATGCAACGACGGCTTTCAGCGTTGTAGCGTTCGGCCAGCGTGCGAATGACGGAACTCTTGTCGGGGAAATACTGGTAGAGGGAACCGATCGAGATCCCGCAGCGCTCGGCAATTTCACTCATCTTGAGTTGGTCGCTGCCCTTGTCCGCAATCAATTGAGTCGCCGCTGTCAGAATCCGCTCCTGACGTTCGCGGCTGCGTTGTTGCGTGGGATTACGCCGAACAGCCTCTACAGCAGGCTGTTCAAGGGCTTCTGGGGTCTTCTTGCGCACGAGTGAATTTCCCGATCAATAACGTGACATGTACTCACCTTAGCATCGCCACACCCTGTGCCCAACAACAGATGCCCATACGTCGGGGAACTCGATCCAGTGGGTTGACGAAAAAACATGAGGATCTATCATCTTTTAAACATGAGCATCACTCACATTAACCGATGGAGATGAACGCGATGAAACCCACTCAACCAATCACCCTGGTCCTCGGCGCCACCGGCAAAACCGGACGCCGAATCACCCAACGACTCGAGGCCGCCGGCCTGCCCGTTCGCCGAGGCTCCCGCGACGCCAATCCCCCTTTTGACTGGGAAGATCGATCCACCTGGGACGCGGTGATCGAGGGTGTTCATGCGGTCTACATTTCCTTCCAGCCTGACCTCGCCGTTCCCGGCGCCCTGCAGACCATCCAGGCGTTCACCGACCTGGCGGTGAAAAGTGCAGTCCGCAAACTGGTTCTGTTATCCGGCCGCGGTGAGATCGAAGCACAACAGGCCGAACGCGTCTTACAGGACAGCGGGCTTGACTGGACGATTCTGCGGGCCAGTTGGTTTTGCCAGAACTTCAGCGAGGCGCACTTTCTCGAACCAATCGTACAAGGCGAACTCGCACTCCCTGTCAGCAATATCGCCGAGCCCTTTATCGATGCAGAGGACATTGCCGAGTGTGCCGTCGCAGCCCTGACCCAGCCCGGACACACCAACCAGCTCTACGAGTTGACCGGCCCCCGGGCGTTGACCTTTGCCGAAGCCGTTACCGAGATCGCCCGCTCCACCCAGCGCAAGATAGATTTCGTGGCCGTACCCGCGGATGCCTATCGACAGGCATTGGCACAGGAACAACTGCCCGCGCAGTTCATCGATCTGGTGCTGTATCTGTTCACGACCGTGCTCGACGGCCGCAATACATCCGTGGCCGATGGCGTACAGCGGGCACTGGGGCGGCCGGCGCGCGACTTCAACGACTACGTGCAGCGCACTGCGGCTGCGGGCATCTGGGGAAATGAGCGTCCGACGTAAAGCATTGGCGACAACAGGCTTCGTCAACTAGGGTCTCTTGCGTATCGAACCGCGGCACCTTAATTGGCAGGAGCCTGATCAAGGAGGAACCCATGTCACTCAAATCCAGTGCCGAACAAACCTACCGCCAGTGGTCGACCCCGATCCTGCTGGAACTCAAGGAGCGAGAGCATCAAATGAACCCATCAGACCGCCAGGCTCTGGAAAACGTACTGCTGGAAAGAAGGCTGATCAACACCGGCAACCCAACCGGCAACGATCGCCGCAAGGCAGACCCTGCATCCTGAAAAGCATCAGGCGACCACGATCAGGATACAAGTGATGGAGCAGAAACAAACAAGGGTTTGCCTGGCCTTCGCTGGAAAACCCTTGTTTGCGCATAACACCCGACTACCGCGCTAAAACCACCCACTACGTTCGTCTTCCAGCTCCTGGCGACATTGCTTGAGTTGGGCGTTGTAAACCTCTGACTGCTTTTGCACTTTCTGGGCAACCTGCATCAGCCACGGTTTAGCGCGATAGGTATTACGGCTAAAGCCCCCACGCCCTTCGTGGTAAGCCAGGTACTGATTGTAGGTGTCCCATTTGGAGATTCCGAGCTGACGCTGGGTGCCAGTGGTGTACCAACCGATAAACATGATCGCGTCGTCGAAGCTGTCACGCGAACCACCGTTGCCCGTATTGCCCTTGTACTCGCCCCACACTGGATCTTGAGCCTGCGCATAGCCGTAGGCCGAACTGACTCGCCCCCAAGGGATCACCCAGAGCAGGTAGTCACGCGGCGGCAATGCATCTGCCACGAAACTGCTTTCCTGCTTCATGATCGCCATGGCCACATGCACAGGCGTCCCATATTCACTCTGCATTTGCAGCGAGTCCTCGTACCAGTCGGGATACTCACGAAAAATACTGCAGAGATTGCCTTGGTCTTTTGGCGGCGTGGTCATGCAACCCGTTAAAAAGATAAACAACAAAGCCAACAACAAAACTTGTCCTTGTTTCATTCATTACCCTCAAAAGTAAGGGCATAAAGAACCCTCCGTTTACTGCAAGGAGCCTGAATCATGCAGGTGCAGGCAAAAACCTCAGAAGACATCCGGCCTGATCGTGTCACCCTTTTCGAGAGGCTTCTTTGTAATTCCCTATTGCTGATCTAGAGCATTTTCTCCAGACCGATCTTGTCGCTGAGCCAGGCCTTGAAGCTGCGCCATTTGCTGCCGGGCTCCTTGCGCAAAGTATGCAGGCGACCGTCGTCCTCGGTGAGCCAGACGATTTCGCCGTTTTCCAGTCGGGCCTGGTAACTCATGACCGGCGCCATGCCCTCAAGCGCCAGCTGGCGCACGTAGCCGGCCAGCTCGGGACTGTCGACCAGCACCCCGACTTCAGTGTTCCAGAACACCGAACGCGGGTCGAAATTGAACGAGCCGATAAACACTTTCTGCTTATCCAGGATCATGGCCTTGGTGTGCAAGCTGGAGTCCGAGCCGCCACTGAAACCAAACGAAGAGCTGCGGCCGGGATCGTCCGGCTGGCGCCGCAGCTCATAGAGCTTCACGCCATGCTCGAGCAGAGCCTTGCGATACGGTGCATAGCCGCCATGCACCGCCGGCACATCGGTGGCTTCCAGTGAGTTGGTCAGCAGGCGCACATCAACGCCGGCATCGGCACGCCCCAGCAGATAATCCATGCCCGGTTTTTGCGGGACGAAATAAGCCGAAATCATGATCAGCTCGTTACTGACGCCATCGAGTTCAGGCCGCAGTTGTGTGGCCATCAATAGCGCGCGTGCCGGCTCTCCGTCAGCCAGGACCTTGCTCGGAGCGTCCCACATCGCCGTGTTATAGGCCCAGATCAGTTGCTTGCGCCAAGTCTCCCATTGCGGTTGAGTCTGGTAAGTCATGAGATGGTTGTACAACGCCCTGCTCTCGATACGCGAGGCCTGCAGCGATTGCTCCAGGCGTTGACGGCTCTCGAGCAAGTCTTGGGCTGTCGGCTTATTGAGCAGGAAGTCCGTGATCGGCTGGCTCAAGGCGCTGTTCCAGTACTGATCGAAGCTGTGTCCCAACTGCTCGGCGACCGGGCCGATGCACAGCAGGTCCATGTCGGTGAAGTTGAGATCGGGCTTGGCGTCAAAATACTCATCCCCCAGGTTGCGTCCGCCGACGATGGCTGCGCTGTTGTCGGCCAGCCACAGTTTGTTGTGCATGCGTCGGTGTTGTTGGGAAAGATCAAGCAGGCGGCCCATGGTTCGAGTGACCATGGTGCTGCGCCCCAGATGCAAAGGGTTGAAGACGCGGATATGGATGTTCGGATGCACCGCCAGGGTCGCGATGACTTCTTCCTGGCCGTCGCTGGCCGTGTCATCGAGCAAGATACGTATCCGTACGCCGCGATCGGCAGCCAGCAGCATTTCACGCACCAGTGCCCGGGTGCTGAGACCGTTGTGCACGATGTAGTACTGCAGATCGACGGTTTTCTGCGCATTGCGGATCAACTCCGCGCGCGCCCGGAACGCTTCACTGCTGTTGGGCAGCAAACGAAAACCCGAGCGCCCCTCATGCGCAGCGGCCTGAGCCTGGATCGAGCGCCCGAAAGCCGATTCGCTGGCGGGTATCGCCTCGCTGAATTCGCGGGGCAGCCGCGTGGTAGCGCAGCCGACGAGCAACAGCGCGAACAACATGGCACAGAGGAACCGGGACATGGGCTGGCCCTCAACCTCGAAGGGTGTGGTTTTCGCTCGGCATCCAGCCAGTACTGGCTGCCGAGAACATGCAGCCCTCGGTAATCCGCACGACTTGTTCCAGTAAAGCCCGCTTCAAGCAGCGTGTCGAAATTTTCCGGCAGCTACACCCAGAGCTTGAAAGGCCCTGAGGCCGATACTTCCACGCCACCTCAAGGCAAGCAGCCGCTACCAAAAGCGGGTGAAACAAGGTCGCTACACTCTCCATAAATGGGGAACTACACCCACCCAACCAGGCATTCACCACCAAATTTGAGGAATATTCCCCCACTCCCCCTTTCTCTTGCTTGAGCCCCTCGCCAACAGCCTGTTAATTAATTGGGCATCATCCTCGCTCTATTGAAATGGCTCATTAGTTGCACCACCCCTTGGGACCCGCAACAGCGGTCGTCCCTGGCATCATGGAGACGGCTGGACTCGCAAGATTCGGTATGACGCGAGAGGTGAGAATTGGTGATGGCTTCCACTGAGAGAGCAATTGCTCGAGTCACGAAATGGCCGATGCCCCTTTATAAGCAGCTCGCTGAGTTGAGCCTATTGCTTTTCGCGTTGCTGATTATGCTGGGGTTGTCCGCTGTAGTAGCGATGGAGTTGACCCTTGGAACAGTGCCCTGACGAGTCTGGTACAGACTTTTTATTTTGCGTTGCAAAGAACACGGGCATGCCAACAGCCCTTTGAGCAACGAAAGTGTCGGTGTGTCGAGATTGATGTAGAGACTAACAATGTGCACTAAACGGGAGCCGCCATTGCAGCGGCCCCTTTGCTTTACTCGGTTATTTCGCGCAGAGCGCAAGCCCTTTCTCGATAAGTGGTGTCATCGCCACTTTCGATCCTTTGTTTTCGGGATCATTACGCCAGATTCTATTGACTTCGGTCCAGCCGAACTGCTTCGCATGGCTGCTCGCAGAATCGTTCATTGCATAAGTTACGCCTTGGAACTCGAGCAGAACCGAGGACGGATCCACACAGGAAAGTTTTCCTTCGGAGATGGTCAGAGGCCATTTCTCGCCGTACTCAGCTCGGGTAACAGAGGCAGTCATGCCCGGGAACAAGACATGAAAAGTAAACCAGTAAATTACTCCGGCGGTGGCTGCGAGTCCTACCAGCTTTGAAGGTATCAAAGGTTTCTTTTTTGCCCCGCAGTGGGGGCACGCATTCGCGGATGGTGAAATTTGATGCATGCGCTCTTTGGAGGCTGCCAAACCCATTTGTGTTTCCCTCTCATCCTGAGTTCTGCCAAAACGACAGACGTAGTTTTCCTTCCCAAGGTGCCTTCCGGACCATTGGGTTTGAAGCATTTATCGGTTGTGTCGCGACGCCAACTCAGCGAACGCACTGAGCGAATGGTGAATATGGAGTTTATCGCTTTCGGGGAGAGAGCGATACATATCAAGGGCCTGGTGCGCTTGCGTAGATAGGTCACCCAAGGGAACCAAAGCCAACTTCCTAATGCGCGATATGCGGACGAATTGCGGCAATAAAAAAACTAAGGGCCTGCATGAGGTATCTCACGCAAGCCCTTGATATTCATGGTGCCCGAAGCCGGAATCGAACCGGCACGCCCTTACGAGCGGGGGATTTTAAGTCCCATGCGTCTACCAGTTTCGCCATTCGGGCGGTAGCGCGGTGAAGCGTCGAGTTTTTGCCAAACAACGATCTGGCAGTTCTGACGCTTGTGCAGCAGAGGTGGAAATATATACATCCCGCCCCAGTGAAGCAAGTTCGCAAATAGCCTTTTCAAATCTAAATCTTGCAGGCTACTGCAAATAAAAAAGCTCCGTAAATCATAGATCTACGGAGCTTGTTTATTAGTGGAGGCCGAGGTCGGAATCGAACCGGCGTAGGCGGATTTGCAATCCGCTGCATAACCATTTTGCTACTCGGCCTCAAAACATTTGTTGTCAGTAGCGCGACATCAAATGCGTGCAAACTTGGAGCGGGAAACGAGACTCGAACTCGCGACCCCGACCTTGGCAAGGTCGTGCTCTACCAACTGAGCTATTCCCGCGTCTTGGTGTGGCGCATTCTATAGAATTCAGAAGCGCCGTCAACCCCTTGATTCAAAAAAGTTTTATTTCTTTTCAACGTCAGTCTTCAGATGTGGCCAGGCGGCCCGCAGGTACTGGACCATCGACCACAAAGTCAGGCCAGCCGAGATCATCAGCAAGGTATAACCGAGCAAGACCCAGAAGCTGAAGTCCTTGGGATTGGCCAGCAGGATCACCAGCGCCAGCATTTGCGCGGCGGTTTTCCATTTGCCCAGGTTGGACACGGCGACATGGGCACGAGCGCCCAGTTCGGCCATCCACTCGCGCAGTGCCGAGACGACAATCTCGCGACCGATGATCACGGCAGCTGGCAGCGTGAGCCACAGGTTGCCGTGTTCCTGCACCAACAGTACCAATGCAACCGCAACCATCAGCTTGTCGGCAACCGGATCGAGGAAAGCCCCGAACGGTGTGCTTTGTTCCAGGCGGCGGGCCAGGTACCCGTCCAGCCAGTCGGTCGCGGCAGCGAATGCGAAGACCGAGGCCGAGGCCATGTAGCTCCACTGGTAAGGCAGGTAGAACAGCAAAATGAAGATCGGTATGAGCAGAACGCGTAGAACGGTAATCAGATTAGGGATATTCATCGGCACAACTGGCTACGAGGTGAGGGGGCATTCTACTCGCTGTGCAGATTTGCATAAATCAACTCTGCGAGCTTTTTACTGATCCCGGGGGCTTTGGCAATTTCTTCGATGCTTGCACGAGACAGCTCCTGCAATCCACCAAAATGTTTCAACAAATCCCGCCGACGTGTCGGTCCGACGCCAGCGACGCCTTCCAGTGTAGACGTCCGACGGGTTTTTCCACGCCGGGCGCGGTGCCCGGTGATGGCAAATCGGTGGGCTTCGTCGCGAATCTGCTGGATCAGGTGCAGCGCGGGAGAATCGCCGCGCAACGTGAATTCATGTGCAGCGTCGTTCAGGTACAGGGTTTCGAAACCGGCCTTGCGCGTCGCGCCTTTTGCCACACCCAGCAGAATCAGGTCAGGCACGGCCAACTCATCGAGTACGTCGCGAGCCATGGACAACTGCCCCTTACCGCCGTCCACCAGCAGGATATCCGGCAGCTTGCCCTCCCCGTCCTTCAGCTTGCTGAAGCGTCGGGTCAATGCCTGATGCATCGCCGCGTAATCATCGCCAGCCGTAACGCCTTCGATGTTGTACCGACGGTAATCGGATTTGATCGGACCTTCGGGGCCGAACACCACGCAGGACGCCACCGTTGCCTCGCCGCTGGAGTGACTGATGTCGTAGCACTCGAGTCGTTGAGGGGGCTCATCGAGCTTGAGCACCTCGGCCAGTGCATCGAAGCGTGCCGTAATGTGCTGACGATTCGCCAGGCGCGCACTCAGTGCCTGCTCGGCATTGGTCACCGCCAATTGCTGCCAGCGTGCCCGCGTACCCCGCACGCGATGGCTGATGGTCAGTTCACGACCGCGCAACTCGTCGATGGCGGCAATCAGTGTCGGAAAGTCATCGTGAACCACATTGACGATCAACTCGCTCGGCAAGTCGCGTTCAGGACTACTGATGAAGTACTGGCCAAGAAACGCGGCCATGACTTCGGAAACGTCTTCTTCAATACCCACCTGCGGGAAGAAGTTCTTGC
>NZ_JAHBDR010000096.1:0-31068 GCF_019956575.1 Pseudomonas sp. A-R-19 | reverse complement strand
TGCAGCACGTTGCCGATGACGTGATGGTGATGTACCTCGGTCGCCCGGTGGAAATGGGCCCGAAGAACGCCATCTACGAACGCCCTCTGCACCCTTACACCCAGGCGCTGTTGTCGGCCACGCCGACGATTCACCCGGACCCGAACAAACCGAAAATCAAGATCGTCGGCGAGTTGCCCAACCCGCTGAACCCGCCACCCGGCTGCGCCTTCCACAAGCGCTGCCCGTACGCCACCGAGCGTTGCAGCACTGAAGAGCCGGCCCTGCGCCTGCTCGACAGCCGCCAGGTGGCTTGCCACCACGCCGAGCAATTCCTCGACGGCGCGGCGTAAGAATGTGGGAGCGGGCTTGCTCGCTCCCTCAGTAACTGGCCGCGAAATACGTCGTGCTGGAGGTTGCTGGCCAACTGAACCGACGCTGGCCTCTTCCCAAACGGCTTAAGCTGCTTTGAAGCAATACGCGGCCAGTTTGTTACCGTCCAGATCACGGGCATAAGCAGCATAGGCATTCGGTGCCCAGTCACGTGGCCCTGGCAAGCCTTCACATGTACCGCCAGCGGCCAATGCCGCGGCATGGAAGGCATCGATTGCGGCACGGGTTGGTGCCTCAAAACTGACGGTGACACCATTGCCAACGCTGGCAGGTGCGCCGTTTGCCGGTTTCAAAACGAAGAAAGACGGCGCGTTTTCGCCCCAGATCGAGCCATTGTTCTCCAGATCGGCGATGCGTTTCTGGCCGAGTGCGCCGAGTACGTTGTCGTAAAAACCACGGGCTTTTTGCAGGTCGTTGGTACCGACGGTGACATGGGTGAAGATGCTCATTTTGATGCTCTCTTGGTTAGTGGTTCAGAAATGGATAACTGTGCGAATGCTCTTGCCTTCCTGCATCAATTCGAAGGCCTTGTTGATGTCTTCAAGCCCCATGGTGTGGGTGATGAAGGTATTCAGCGGGATGTCGCCGGCCTGAGCCTTCTCGACATAGCTCGGCAACTCCGAGCGACCTTTGACGCCGCCGAAGGCGGAGCCGCGCCAGACGCGACCGGTCACCAACTGGAACGGTCGGGTACTGATTTCCTGGCCCGCGCCGGCGACACCGATGATTACCGACTCGCCCCAGCCTTTGTGGCAGCATTCCAGAGCCGCGCGCATGAGTTGGACGTTGCCAATGCATTCAAAGGAGTAGTCGACACCGCCTTCTGTCATCTCGACGATCACGTCCTGGATGGGTCGGTCGTAATCCCTGGGGTTGACGAAGTCGGTAGCGCCCAGTTGCCTGGCGATGTCGAACTTGGCCGGGTTGATATCGATCGCGATGATCCGGCCAGCCTTGGCCATGGTGGCGCCGATAATGGCTGCCAGGCCGATGCCACCCAGGCCGAAGATCGCCACGCTGGCGCCCTCTTCCACTTTGGCCGTGTTGAGCACCGCGCCAATCCCGGTGGTCACTCCACAACCGAGCAGGCAAACCTGTTCCAGTGGAGCGTCCCGGGGAATCTTGGCCAGGGCGATTTCCGGCAGCACGGTGTATTCCGAGAACGTGGAGGTGCCCATGTAGTGAAAGATCGGCTGCCCCTCATAAGAAAAGCGGCTGGTGCCATCCGGCATCAGGCCTTTGCCTTGAGTGGCACGGATCTTCTGGCAAAGATTGGTTTTGCCGGATCTGCAGAATTTGCATTCGCCACATTCCGGGGTGTAAAGCGGGATCACATGATCGCCCACCACCAGTGAAGTCACGCCCTCGCCTACCGCTTCGACGATACCGCCGCCTTCGTGGCCAAGGATGACGGGGAAGATCCCTTCGGGATCAGCGCCAGACAAGGTAAATGCATCGGTATGACAGACACCGGTCGCGATGATGCGCACCAGCACTTCACCGGCTTGCGGCGGCGCCACATCGATTTCGACGATTTGCAGAGGCTGGTTCGCCGCGAAGGCGACAGCCGCTCGTGATTTGATCATGTTCATGATTCCCGGACGCAAAGAGGCGCCACTTCTTGTGTAGAAGCAGTCAAGAGATTGAGTTCAGAGGGGCGTTGCAGAGTGCGGGCATCCTTGCCCTGGAGGCCCGGTTAAAGCGCTGCCTCGATTTTTTTGGCGGCGGTTTCGTCGACCCAGGCATGCCAGACTTCCGGGTGTTCCTTGAGGAACATCCTGGCCAGCTTCGGTGACTCGATGCGTTCGCGGGTCATCCTCGCCAGGTTCTGATTCAGCAAATCGATGGGAATGTTGACCTTTTCCAGCACCGCGACCAGTTCGGGCGCCTGCTCATGAAAGGCCTTGGAGAGCCCGACCATGGTGACGACGTCTTTGTTGGCTCCGGTTTTTTCTTCCAGTCTTATCGCATCGATCTGCCCCATCAGCGGGGTCGGTGACCAGTAGTAGAACAGTACCGGCTCACCGCGCTTGTAGCTGGACAGGACCGCCGCATCCAATGCAGCACCGGTGCCCGGGCGGAAGTTGGTGAAGGTATTTTCCAGACCGTACTCCTTGAGCATCTCGGTATTGTCCTGCTCACAAATCCAGCCCGCGGGACAGTTATAGAAACGGCCCTTGGACGGCTCTTCTGCATCGTGAAAAACACTGGCGTACCTGCTCAGGTCGGCGACTGTCTTGAGGTCGGGTGCTTGCGCCGGTCGATTGCGTTTGGCGTCCCCCTCGACGACGTAACGCGGGACGTACCAGCCCTGGGTCGCACCGATGATCGGAGCGCCAACGCCGATGACCTTGCCGGCTGCCGCCGCCTTTTTCCAGACTTCGCTGCGCTCCATCCATTCTTCGCCAAACACCTGGATGTCGTTGGCGGCCAGGGCGGTCTCGAGAATGATGGTGTTACCCACCAATTGATCGGTCGCACAGCCATAACCATCCTTGAGCACGATCATCATGATGTCGGAGAGGAGCATCCCGCTCTCCCAGTTCAGGCCGGCAAACTTCACCGGCTTGCCCGACTCACACCAGCCTGCCGCCTGGCTTGACGCGCTACCGGCGAGCAGGCCAAGGGTGAGCAACGAGGCCAGCAACTTCTTCCTGCTTTTCATGATCAGACGCTCCGAATCATTATTATTGGGGGCAGCGAACTGTTGTGTGCGACACAGGAATAAACCAGTCGCAAACACGTGAAGCAAAGGCGTGAATCAATTGCATTTATTGTTATGGGTGACACTCAGACCAGTGGCTCGACCGTGGTGCGCCCGTAAAACAGTTGGCGGGCATAATCGCTGAATTCGACATTGGGTTGATCCACATAGGCGAACACTGCGTTGAGCCGCAACCGGTCCCCTTCCACCGGCGTTACCCGATGCAGTGAATAGCGACCACGGAACAATGTCAGGGTGCCCGGCACTTGCGGCAGCACTTCCACCTGCTGTGTTTTCGGGTCATCGAGGAACTGCCTGACCGCGTCATGGCAATCGTCGTTTTCGTTGCGCAGCATGCGCACGTACTCAAAGTCCCCACCGGCGCTCGCCGCCTGGAGGGACAGCGTGACACTGAAGTCGGATCGATCGAAATGCCATCCCAGCTGCTGTCCTGTGGTGAATCCCTGCAGGTTGAGGGCGGCCAACGGATCGGCATGCCGATAGAGCGCGTCGAGGTTGAGCACATCCTTGATGAAACACAGTACATCGTCCGACTCATAGATCTGCCGGATCGAGTGGTCGCCAGGAATGTCGGCATAAGCCACGGTGTCTTTCTCGGTGTCCATCAGCCGTCGCAACGGATGCTGCGCATCGACGCCCTCCTCCTGAGGCTTGAAATAAACCGTGTGTTTTTCCCGAAAATGGAACATGCGCGGGTGCAGTGCGAGGGTTTGGTCCGCCATGGCGACAACCGATTGATCGCGAACGAACCCCGGGAAGATTGCAACGCCCTCCTGCCCCAGCAACGACTGGCTGTGAGCGACCAGTTCGAGGTAAGCGGGATGGCTGCGATCGGTAATGGGGTAACGCTCCAGGTCGACGATATCGCCCAGGGTCAATACAGGTGTGAAAGGCAGGGTAGTCATTGTTGTTGGTCTCCGGTGGGCTCTGCTGGATTCAGATTGCAACGGCACCAAAAACAAGTCACGCTCATAATTTTACGCAATTTTGTGAATTATTTTCAGGTCGCCTGCCATGAGACTGACGCTCGATCACCTTGTGATGTTGAAAACCCTGTCGGAAGTCGATTCGGTCACAGCCGTGGCCGAGCGTCTATGGCTGACGCCTTCGGCTGTCAGTCATCGTATTCGCGAAGCCGAGCGGCGGCTTGGGGTGAACCTGACGGAACGATCGGGCGGAAAACTGCGGCTCAGCCCTGCCGGTGTGCGCCTGGAGCGAGCCGCCAAGGACATCATCGCGATACTCAATGAGGCCGAGTCCGAGGCCCGGTCCATGGCCGGTGGCGTCACCGCTTTTGTACGCATGGGCGTCACCTCCTACGGTCCGTTTCGCTGGATTCCAAAATTCATCAAGCACTACTCCAGCCTTCGGCCCGACATCGAAATCACCCTGGTGACCGTGCCCCGCGATGACGTTTACGCGAGCCTGATGCAAGGCCGGCTCGACGTGTCCATCATCGATGACGGCATGGTGCCGAGTGGCGTGGCAAAACTGCCGCTGTTTCGCGATGACCTGATTGCGATCATGGCAACCGACCATCCCCTGGCGGGCAGGACGAATATCTACGCCGAAGACTTCAAGACCTACAACCTGGTGACCTACTCGACCGATCGCGCCAGCGGTTGGGAATACGACCGGTTCTTCGCCCCCGCCAGCATCTTGCCGCGCCGCATGATCACCGTGGAGTTGATCGAAGCCATCGTCGAACTGGTGCGTTCAGGCTACGGAATCAGCATCTTGCAACGCGACCTGGTGACCCCCAGTCTCGAGCGCGGGGAACTGGCGTGGGCCGCCCTGAATGACGGCCTGGATATCGCCTGGAACGCCATCGTCCGCCCTTCGGAGCGGGACGACAGTGAGGTCAATCAAATGGTCAGAGCGCTTGATGCCTGGATAAAGAATGCTGAAACACTTGGGCACCGCTAATAAAGTCGGGCGCTCAAACGTTCAATTCCCAACGTTCCGGAACACGCAAGGACTGAGGGTTAATGCGTCGCCAACACCACACCCACCTGCTCTGCATAGTTCAACCAGGCCTTCTTGAGTCGTTGCACCGTCTCAGGCTGGGAGGCAGCCAGGTCTGTGGTTTCGCCGCGGTCCTGTGCCAAATCAAACAATTGCCATTGCAATGGTTGCGCACTTGCGCCAAAGCCTGCCTGGGGTCGCAGGCCTAACAGCTTGAGATTGCCCTCTCGATAATAAGCATTGCCGAACAGCTCTCCGGCCAGGCTGTCGTTGCCGTGCGGGCTGCCATTACCGGCAAGCATTGACAGCATTGATTTACCGGTGATCGGGTGTTTACTCGTGTCCGTTGGCGCTTCGTTTGGCAATGCGATACCCGCCAGTTCCAAAAAGGTCGGTGCCAGGTCATCTACCCGCGCAACACCGCGCTCCATGCCTTGGCGACGCAGTGTCTTGGGCAGTTGGATAATCGCCGGCACGCTGATGCCGCCCTCGGCGGTGGTGCCTTTGAACAGGTGGAACGGCGCTGCGCTGACCTCGGCCCAGCGCAGGCCATAGTCGATCTGAGAACCCTTCTGCCCGAGGTTGGCAAAGCCATTGTCAGTGTGCGCGCCCGGCGGATAGAACTGGGTGTGGTTCTCCCCGGCCGCACCGTTATCCGACATGAATACGATCAACGTGTTGTCGTACTGCCCACTCTTGCGCAGATAATCGATCACCCGGCCAATGTTATGGTCAAGGTTATCGACCATGGCGGCGTAGATTTCCATCTTCCTCGCCTCGACACGCTGCTGTTCAGGACTCAACTGGTCCCATCCCGGCAACGTTGGATTGACCGGTAGCGGATTCGCAGGCTGGGCATCCCTGGCTATAAGGCCGAGGCTTTTCATCCGTTCGATCCGGGCCAGACGTACGCTGTCATACCCCTGGTCAAATTGTCCCTGGTACTTGTCCAGGTATTCCCTGGGTGCTTGTAGCGGCCAGTGCGGCGAGGTGTAGGCGGCGTAGGCGAAAAACGGCTTGCCGTCCTTTTTGCTGTCTTGCAGGTAGCTGATCAGCTTGTCGGTGTAGAAATCCGTGGAGTAAAAGTTGTCCGGCAACGTCACGGCCTTTCCGTTTTCGCGATAGTGCACTTGCTCGATTTTAGTCGGATCGACACTCGAGGGTTTGAAGTGTGCAGCACCGCCCTCAAGCAAAGTGAAAGACTGCTCGAATCCCCGTTGATCCGGACCTTGATCCGCCTCCAGTCCCAAGTGCCACTTACCCACCATCAGCGTGCTGTAGCCGCCTTTTTTCAGTAGATCGGCAATTGAATAGGATCGCTGGTTCAAATACCCCTCGTAACCTGGCTTGCCGCGTTGAAAGGGTTGCAGCGCTTCAGCCATGGTGCCGAGCCCGGCGAGGTGATTGTCGGTGCCGGACATCAGCATCGAACGCGTGATCGAACAGGTTGGCGCCGCGTACATGTTGGTGAACTGCACACCATCGTGGGCCAACTGATCCAGGGTTGGCGTACTGATGTCACCGCCATAGCTGCCCAGGTCGGAGTAACCCAGGTCATCGGCCACAATCAGCAGGATATTGGGCTGTGCAGATTCAGCGCTGGCCGCCATGACCAGACTGCTGCCCAACGCCAGCATGGCCGTCAATAAAGTTTGAGGCAGACGAAAAAGAGGCATGTTGTTTCTCTTATTGTGTTTTTGATCGAGGACTTTTCCTGCTGTTCCCCCAGGCGCCCTACTCTTCGAATATCGCTACCGCTCGCACAAACCCGGCCGACGCGTGCTTGATCTTGTAGGGAAAGCATGACACCACGAATCCACTGGCCGGCAGGGATTCCAGGTTGGCGAGCTTTTCCATTTGCCCATAACCGATATCGCGTCCGGCCTTGTGCCCCTCCCAGATGATCGAGGCATCGCCATCGGCTGCAAAGCGCTCGCGGGTGTACTTGAACGGCGCGTCCCAGCTCCAGGCATCGGTGCCCACGACCCGCACTCCACGTTCCAGCAGATACATCGTGGCTTCACGACCGATGCCGACGCCGGCATCCAGATAACCCGGTTGCCCGAACAACGCGCCGGCACGGGTGTTGATCAGCACGATGTCCAGCGGCTGCAATTGATGGCCAATTCGCGCCAGCTCGGTTTCAATCTCATCGGCGGTCACCACGTGACCGTCCGCCAGGTGCCGAAAGTCCAGCTTCACACCCGGTTGCAGGCACCAATCGAGCGGTAACTCGTCGATGCCAAATGCCGGCTGACCGCCGTCGGTGGTCGAGGCGTAATGCCAGGGCGCATCCATGTGCGTTCCGCTGTGGGTGGTGATGTGCAGACGCTCGGCCGCCCAGGATTCGTTGCCCGGCATCTGTTCGAGTTGCAAACCCGGGAACATCGCCGCCATCTCCGGCCAGCCTTGCTGGTGATCCATGTAATCGATTTTCGGCAGCAATGGCGGCGGATCAGTGTAGGGGTTGTTGTCGAGGGTGACCGAGAGGTCGACGAGACGACGTTTAGGCTTGGTTGGCAATGACATCAAAGGTCTCTCCGGTGAGCGGCAAGTGTCGGGGGGCCGCGGGATTCAGGGAATTGCGCACCAGCGCGGCAGCGTTGCGATCATGGTTGAAACCGGCAGCGCGCGCCTGTGGTGTTTTCAATGGCGGCATACGTCCGAACAATGCTTCCAGCTGAACGTCGGGCGCATGGCTGATCAATGCGCGGCGCTCCTGCCCGTAACGCTCAGCCAATGCATCGATGACCTGGGCAATCGACAAATGCAGCACCGGCAACTGCCACACCCGTTGCGCCCCTAGCAAGTCGCCATCGAGCTCTGCAGCGTGGATCAGGTTGTTCACGCAACAGCGGGCGGACATCCACCACGCCGTCGCCTCTGGCGAGACCGGGCATTGATACGGTTCACCTTCGGCAAAGGCCCGCATCAGGTCGCTCATGAATGCAGAACGCAACCCGTTGGGTTCGCGAGGCCGGGCGACGATGCCTGGCAGGCGCAACACACGACCGTCCACATCGCCCCGCCGGGCAAGATCACTGATGGCGCTTTCCACCATGGCCTTGTGGGTGCCATAGGACAATTCGGGGCGCAGCTCGGCAGACTCGCTCATGCGCGCCGGAAGATCCCCGCCGTACACCGCCACGCTGCTGGCGTACACCAAAACCGGCGGATGGCTTTTATTGCGCAACTGGTTGAGCAATTCCAGGCTGGCCAGCAGATTGACCTGGTAGCCGAGTTCGTACTGTTCTTCTGCGGCGCCACCTGGAATGCTGACCAGATGGAACACCACGTCAATGCCGTCGGCCAATACCCGACGCATCAAGGCCGGGTCGGTCACACTGCCGAAATGACGGCGAAGACGGGTGTCGTCCGGCCAGTCCTGCAAGTCTCTATCCAGCACCAGTAACGTGCCAATGGCTTGCCCTCGCAAGTTGCCCTGCGCCAGCAGGCAACGCACCAGCTCTCGTCCGACAAAACCATTGGCACCGGTAATCAACACACGCATAAGCCGCTCCTCAGCCTTGGGCCTGAACGATGCATTGATCGATTGCGCCAAACAGCGACTGTCCATCGCTGCCCGTGACATCCATGTGCACGCGGTCGCCAAAGCGCATGAAGCCGGTTTGGGCGGCGCCATGCTCGATCATCTCGATGGCGCGACGCTCGGCAATGCACGCCGACCCCGCGCTTCTTTCGGCATTGGAGACCGTACCGGAGCCGATCAGCGTGCCAGCGCGCAACCTGCGGGTGAGCGCGGCGTGAGCGATCAACTGACCGAAACTGAAGTTCATCTGCCCGCCGTGCGGATGACCAAACCACTGGCCATTCCAGTGCACCTGCAACGGCAAATGCACACGACTGTCGCGCCAGGCATCGCCCAGTTCGTCCGGTGTAATGGCCAGCGGCGCGAAGCTGGAGGACGGCTTGGCCTGCAAGAATCCAAAGCCTGTGCGCATTTCCCGAGGGGCCAGGGCGCGCAAACTGACGTCGTTGATCTGCAGGATCAGCTTGATATGTTGCTGCGCCTGCTCGGCGTCGCAGCCCATGGGCACATCATCCACCAGCACCACAAACTCGCCTTCGAAGTCGATGCCCTGACTCTCGCTCGGCAACGCGATATCGTCGCGTGCGCCAATGAAATCGTCACCGGCACCCTGGTACATCAGCGGCGTGTGTTCGACGCCGTCGATGGGGTCAAGATTGAATGCCTTCTGCATCAGCGCACCGTGGCTGAGAAAGGCCGAGCCATCGCACCATTGATAAGCGCGGGGCAGTGGCGCCATCGCCTCGACAGGGTCGAAGGCAAAGGCACCCGCCGCCTCGCCCGCATTCAACTGATTCGACAGCAGCTGCAAGCGCGGCTCGGCGCTACTCCAGTTCTCGATGGCTTCCTGCAAGGTGAGCGCCACGGAACGGGCATCCAGCGCCCAGGCAAGATCGCGCGAGACCACGACGAGCTGACCATCGCGACTGCCGTTTTTCAGGGTGGCGAGTTTCATGCCGATGCTCCCTTACCGTTGCTCAGCTCAGCGGCATAACGCCCGTCGAGCAAGATGAAAACCATGCGCGCCATCGCTTCGGTGCGGTTGCTCCAGGCATGATTGGTACCGCGTTGAACCACCACGTCGCCGCGTTTGAGGTGCACTTCTTCCTCATCCAGCACCAGCCACACTTCACCTTCGGTGACGATGCCGTAGTCGAGGGTCTCGGTGCGGTGCATCAATTTATGTCTGGAGTCACGCTGGCCGGTGCCTGCATGGGATTCACCGATTTCGGCGAACACCGCCGCGGCATCTTCAGCGCTGACCTGGTTCTGCACGCTGTCCGGCGGAATATCCACCACCCGGATGACACTGCCCTGGGCCCCGGGACTGAGTTGCAGGGGCTTGTTGCTGGGGTCGCTGGCGTTGTCGAGCGAGGCCGGGCTGGTGGTGCTGTTCCACAGTTCATGAAACACCGTGCCCGGCACCGCCGAAAGCGGGAACACGTTCGGCGTCGGCCCGTTGCTGGCGACGATGGCCTGGCCTTGCTGATCGTGACCGGTGACCACTCGTTTGAATTCAGGAAGCGCTTGCATGGAAAATCCTCGTTCAATTTTTCTCGGCGATGGTCGAGCCACCGGCCACAACGTTCGCGTCGTGTAACAAACCACCTGACCTCGGCACGGCCAGACAAAACACCGCCACCAGCAGTTGCAGGCCACCCACGAGGGCCAATGCCTGAGGTAGCACCGTGGAGTCACCACGGGTCATGCCGAGAACAACGAGAGGGCTGATGAATTCGCCAGCGAAGATCGCGGCGGTGAAACACCCAGCCGCCCGCCCGCGCTGATGAAAACTGACGTGCGCCATGATCCAGGTGATCAGTGTCGGCAGCATCAAGCCGATGCCCAGGCCATTGATCGTCACCGCAACCACGACCTGCGTATGGGTCGCGGCAGCCGCCATCAATAACCCGCCAATGCCTGCAAGTACGTAGGCACTCAGCAGCAGATGCTGCCCTCGCATGCCACTGAACAATCGAAAACTCAGCGCACCGACCAGCACGCCCAGTTGGTTGGCACCCATGGTCATGCCTATTTGTTGTGGAGCATCGACGTGCAGCAGGTTGAGCAGATACCCGGCCTGCACCGGCACGATGAACAGGCTCAAACCTGCCAACAGCGACAACACGTACAGGGGGGCGAGCCCGCGCCACGGGAATTTTCCGGTCGGCAATGGCTGCGTCGGTTGCTCAGGCTGCGTGCGGGCTTGCGGCTCCCACAGTTGCCAGGCCATCAGCGGCAGAAAAATCAAACCGACGGCGTACAACGCAAACGGCGTACGCCAGTCGTTCTGCCCCAGGAAGCCACCCAACGCGATGAATGCTGCAGCCGACAAAGACGTCGCGACCATCTGCAAGGCAAACAGACGCTCGCGTTTGGCCCCGCTGTAGTAGTCACCCATCAGTGTGGTGCAGCAGGTCATGATGCCCGCCTCGGCCAACCCAATGCCCGCACGGCTGAGCACGATGGCCTGCAGCGACTCGAGCCAGAGCGGCAGCACGCCGCAGAGCACATACAGCACCATGCTCGCCAGCAGTAACGGCTTGCGCCCAAGTCGATCGGCGATCAGCCCGGCGAACGGCGCCAGCAAGGCAATCACCAACGCTGGCAGCGTCAGTACGATGGGGACCAGCACGGCGCTGCCGTCGACGTTGGCAAAATGCGCCTGCATCCTCGGCAACACCGGGGCCAGCAACACGGCGCCCAGCACTGGCAAGCAACTGCCCAACAGCAGCAACAGCGATTGCGCCAGTCCCGGCTGCCGAGCAGGTTTTACGAAGGTATCAGCGACCATGACAGTGCTCCTTGATTTGCAGGTGTTGAACGTGTGCGACCACTGCCTTCTCGGCACCCATCTCGTTGGGCATCGGCACAACGGCACCCTGCGCCTTGCTGCGTGCGGGTAACAGGAAGTACGCCAACGCCGGCAGCAACACCAATGCGCCAACCATGTTCCAGACAAACATGAACGCCAGCAGCACGCCCATGTCGGCCTGGAACTTGATGGGCGAAAATGTCCAGGTCGCCACGCCGATGGCCAGGGTGATACCGGTCAGCATCACCACCTTGCCGGTGGAAACCAGGGCGCGGTAATACGCTTCGGACAGGCTTTCCCCTTGGCGCAGATGCCCCAGGAGAATGCTCATCACGTACAACGCATAGTCGACACCAATGCCGACGCCCAAGGCGATGACCGGCAGCGTGGCGACTTTCACACCGATGTTCAGCCAGACCATCAACGCTTCGCAAAGGATGGACGTGAGCATCAGCGGAATCACCGCGCACAGCGTGGCGCGCCAGGAGCGGAAGGTGATCAGGCACAGCACAATGACCGCAGCGTAGACCCAGACGAGCATCTCGCGGTTGGCTTGCTTGACCACGATATTGGTCGCCGCCTCGATGCCGGCGTTACCGGCTGCCAGAAGGAATTGCACCTCGTCGGTGTTGTTCTCGGCGGCAAATTTTTCCACGTGTTCGACCAGGCGGGTCAGGGTTTCCGCCTTGTGGTCGGTGAGGTAGGCGTACAGGGTCAGCAGGCTGCAATCTTCGTTGTACAACCCCCGCGGCGCGCTGGCGGTGATCATGTTGAGCATCGCCTGGTTGTTCTGCAGCTCGTACCACTTCGGATTGCCCTCGCTGAGCCCGACCAGCATGCGCCGGTTCAGCAACGCCAGCGAGTTGGTCGAGTCAACGCCCGGCAAGGCGCGCAGTTGCCAGTCGAGGGCATCGACCTTGGCCAGAATGTCGTAGCGCGCACAACTGCTGGCGGGGGTTTTCACCATCACCGCGAACAGGTCGCTGCTCGCGCCGTAATGTCGGGTCAGAAAAGCATCGTCCTGGTTGTAGCGCGAGTCTGCACGCAGTTCCGGCGCACCGGCGTCGAGGTCACCAATTTTCAGTTGCAGGCTGACCAGAAAGCCGAGCGCTGCCAAGGCGAGGCTGATGGCGATGCACAGGCTGGCCCAGCGCCGATGGGTGAACAGGTCCAGAAAGCGCCAGAACCCATGGCGCTTCTGACCGCTTTGCTCGGCCTGTTCGCTCTTGAGGCTCAGTTGCGCGGCACGCGGTGTCACACCGACATAAGAGAGCAGGACCGGCAGCAGAATCAGGTTGGTGAAGATCAGCACCGCCACGCCGATGCTGGCGATCACTGCAAGGTCTTGAATAACCTGGATCTTGATCAGCATCAGCACCGCAAAACCTACGGCATCGCACAGCAGCGCTGTCAGCCCGGCGAGGAACAGGCGCCGGAAGGTGAATCGCGCAGCCACCACCCGGTGCATGCCACGCCCGATGTCCTGCATGATGCCGTTCATCTTCTGCGCGCCATGGCTCATGCCGATGGCAAACACCAGAAACGGCACCAGCACGGAGTACGGGTCTAACTGGTAATTCAACAATGGCAGCAGTCCGAGCTGCCAGACCACCGCCACCAGCGAGCACAGCACTACCAGCACCGTACTGCGCAGGCAGCGGGTGTACCAGAACAGCACGGCGGTGGTGATCAGGATCGCGACGGCGAAGAACAGCAGGATCTGCTTCAGGCCGGCGATCAGGTCACCGACTTTTTTCGCGAAACCGGTGATGCGAATATCGATGTCATCGCTTTGATAGGTGCTGCGCAGGGCTTCCAGTTGCCCGGACAAGACCGCGTAGTCCAGCGCTTTGCCGTCAGAGGTGGTTGCCAGCAACGGCACGTAGATGATGCTGGAGGTCTGGTCGAACGCTACCAGTTGACCGAGTTCGTTGGAGCGCTGCACATTGCGCCGCAGTGCATCGAGGTTGGCGGCGGTGCCACTGTAGTCATCCGGGACTACCGGGCCGCCGTCGAGACCGTCTTCGGTGACGGCGACCCAGCGCGTGGCCGGTGTCCATAGCGACTTCATGTACGCCCGGTCGACGCCCGGCAGCAGGTAGAGTTTGTCACTCAGTGCCTGCAAGGTTTTCAGGTACTCGGCGTCGTAGATATCGCCGTGTTTGTTGGCGACCACGATGCGCAGCGCGTTGCCTAAACCCGTGAGCTGCTTCTGATGCTCAAGGTAGTTCGCAATGTAGGGCTGTTGCGTGGGGATCATTTTTTCGAAGCTGGCATTGAGCTCGATACGGGTGGCTTGATAACCCAATACCAGGGTCGTCAACACACACACCAACAAGACCCACAGGCGGTGATTGAACAGTGTGCGTTCCACCACTGAACCGGAGCGTGGATCGAAATTCGCCAGGCTTGCCATGGCGTTGTCGAATGACTTCATAACCTCACTCCGAAGCGTTGGCGATTGACGGCGACAGGCGCGTCAATCCAGTGAAACCCGCCAGCGTCAGGCTGCCGTCGGCGGCCTGGATAACACTGGAGACGGGCTTGCCGAGCGGTTTGCCGATAGGCTTGAGCATTGCGCCGGGCGGGTTGTCGGTGCGAAACAAGGCGCCACTCTGATTGACCAGCAACAACTGGCCGTCGTCGGTACGGATTGCATCACTGAAAGACACCGGCATCGTCACCGGCGCAGGCTGGAAGCTCTGGCCCAGGTCGCTGGAGACAAACGCATTGCCCTTCAACCCGGCCACCAGCAAGACGCCGTCATCGCGCATCTGCACGGTAAAGAAGCTGCCCGTGTAAGGGCTTTCCAACTGCGCGAATGAATGACCGGCGTCGTCGGAACGAGCGAGGTAGCCCTGCTCGCCCGCCAGGAACCAGTGTTGTCCCTGTTGGGTGATCGCAGACAAGTGCGCACCCATCGGGTTATCGATGTTGCCCATGATGGATTGCCAAGTGACGCCGCCATCGTCGGTGCGAAAGGCAAGGCCATACGCCCCCACGATCAAGCCGTGTCGGGCGTCCACGAATTGCACGGCTAGAAACGGCTTGTCAGCGCCCTCGCCGGCCAGTCGTTCAGCCGTTTGCACCCGCGCGGCGGCCGCTTCCTGGTCGTTGGCCGAAGGCAGTTGCTGACGAGCGGCTACCAGTTCTAGCTGTGCAGCACGCAGGCCATCGAGTTGCACAGCCCAGTGCTCACCGCCGTCATGGGAGACCAATACGACACCCGCATGCCCGACGGCCCAGCCCGTATTCGCGTCGATGAACTGCACGGCCGTAAGGCTGACGGAAACCGGTACCGCCGTTTGACGCCAGCTCACGCCGTTGTCATCGGAAAGCAGCACGATGCCCCGCTCACCCACCGCCACCAACCGCGCACCCGCACGGGCCAGGTCCAGCAACACCGCGGATTTCGCTTGCGGCGCCTGCATCGCCGGCGTATCGAGCGTGTCGCCCACCGCAGCGGCATGCGCCAGGCTCAACGGCAACGCCATAAGACACATGAGCCGACCCACCACCTGACAGATTCTGTTCATTACCGACCTCGACAAACCGTTTGAAACCGGATCACGGTCCACTCACCGCGATCCGGTCTGTCTCAACGAACCCCGGCACCCGCCATTGCCGCCGGCGAAAATTCGGAGGCCTTGTAGCGATCCACCATGCCGTACTGTTCTGGCAGGCCTGTGTAGACGTTCTGGATAAACCAGGCGCCGGAGGTCAGGTCGTAAAAGCCCGAGGACAATTGCGCTTGCGCGGGCAGGTCCGGAAGTACCGCCGGCAACGACCACAACGTTTTGGCCAGTTGGCCGTTAGCGTCCCAGCGGTCGCCCAGCATGGCTTGCCAGGTGTCCTCATCGAGGTAGTAGCGGCCCTTCGGCAATTGGTGACGCTTGCCCGGTGCCAGGTCCGCTTCCACGACCCAGACGCGATGCAATTCCCAGCGCACGTAATCGGGATTCATGTGGTGAGCGAGGAACAGGTCTTCAGGTTTGGCGGCGGTTTGCACCTTGTTGGTGTTGTAGGGGATGTACATCTCCTGCTTACCCACCAGTTTCCAGTTGAAGCGGTCCATGCGGCCCTGGAACACGCTCAACTCGTCGAACGACATCACCCCGGCAGTCGCCGGTGTCGGCGTATCGCAGCAGGCATTGGGCAGCTTGCGCACACGGCGCTGGCCGGTCAGGTACACGTGCGCCTGGGACAGGTCGCCGTTGATGTTGGTGCGGCCCATGATCTGCTCGCCGGCGCGTAATGGCGGACCAACGTTGAGCAGCCGGAACAGCCAATAGTCACCGGCAAACGACTCTGGCGTCCCTTCCTGGTAGTAATACGGCATCTCCTGAATGGCCTGGCCGTCGGTGGTCATTACTTGCTTGCCGTCTGCAGTCATCAGGTAGTGGCGAAAATGCATCGACACCGAGGTGCCGCGCCAATTCAACACGTGGTTCCACATGGCTTCGGCGCCGTTTTGCGGGATTGGAAACGGGATGCCGCCAAACGCGCCTTGGGGTACGGGACCTGCGCTGCTGTCCACCAGCTTGGCGCGGGTAGCGTTTTTCAGGGTGTTGTCATACACCCATTGCGGCGCGGCGGCGGTGCGACGTGTCGGGTAAACGTCAATGCGATAAGTGTCCGGAAAACGCTTGAACATTTCCTTGGTGCCGTCGCTGAGTTTGCCGGCGTATTGCGCGAGGTTTTTCGAGGTGATGCTCATCAGCGGTTTGTCCGCGGCGAACGGATCGGTACGCTTGCCGCCTTCTTTGAACGAAGGGTCGACCTTGGTGTAGCCACCGTCCCAGGCGGGAATCGAGCCGTCAGCGTTACCGGCGCGCTCGGCCCCGAAAGGCGTAAGGTTCTTCGACAGTTTGGCGGCGTCTTCGGCCGTCGCTGCCAATGTCACCTGACTGCAAATGGCCAGGCTTCCGAGCAGTGCCAAGCCAAGGGCTTTGAGCTTGAAGGCTGCGGTTTTCTTGTTGTGGGTCATGCGCAAGTCCTCTTAAAACGTGGTCTTGACGGAGAAAGCCAGGTAGTCCCGGTCTTTCAGCGATTGTTTGTAATTGAACTGGCTGGCGGCGTTGAGGTTGGTGTCTTCGGCGCCGTAGTAATGCGTGTAGGTCAGGCCGGCGGTGACGCGATCCAGGTAAGTAGCGGTGATGCCGATGTTCATGTCGCCGCCGTTGTCCGGGCCGAAGGAGCTGACAACGGCCGATTTGCCCAGCGGGAAGTAGCTGAGGCCAACCGGGAAACTGATGTCGATGCCGGAGAAGAGTTGGCGGTAGGTCGGGGTGTAGACCACCTTGAACCCGAGGCCGTCGTCAGTGGCATTGGGGTCGAGGGCGGCACGGTTTTTGGTGACGCTCAGCAGTCGGTTCCAGGCAATCTCGCCGACCAGTCCCGATTCCCTGGCAAGGAAGTTCGGCCCGAACGAGGCCAGCACGTTGAGGTTGACGTGGGCAGTACGGCCGACCGCGTAGAGGGCGTCGTCATCGTTGTCAGCGACGACCCCAGGCAGAACGGTTTGACCGTTGGAAACCAGCGGCATGTTCCAGCGCATCGAGGCTTCACCAGCGAAGCTGTATTCCTCGACGGTGGTGGAAAAACTGGCGCCGAAGGCACGAATGTCTTCCGGGTACACCCAGTAGTATTCGCCGATCTGACCCGTGCTGAAGTTCGGTGCACCGGTGGAAGGCTTGAGGTACAGCTTGGGGGTTTTGTCGTGATACTGGATCGCGTACAGGCCGTACTCGACCGTCTCGGCGCTGTACTTCAACTGCAAACCGCCCTGCCCCGAACTTCTTGCTTCCTTGTCATTGCCGTGGAAGAACGCCGCCGGACTGCCTGGATTGCCGCCGAGGAACGCGGGAAATGGTGCGCCCACGATCAAGCGTTCATTGCCTTCACCAATGGTGTCACTGGTTGAGAAGTAACTGCCTGCGCCGGGCAGGCGTGTTTCTTCCCATTCCAACTGGTAGTAGGCACCGAGCGACACGTCGTTGGTCAGTTGAAAAGTCCCTGACAGTTGATTGACCGGACGGGTGATTTCCTTGAACTGGGTGTTGGGTACGGACTGCGCCTTCACCACGTCGACCGGGCCCATGCCACCGGCAATCCCGTTGGCCCCGAAGAACAGGCTCTCACCCCAGATCAAGCCGTGGCGGCCCGCGCGCAAGGACGTGGCGTGATCGGCCAGCTCGCCGTTCCAGTACACGAATGCATCGAGCAATTCACCGTCACCGCCATGCAGGTGACGGGTGTCATCGGTGAATTCGTCGTAGGCTACGGAACGGGCGTTGGCACGCGCCGGATCGTCGTTGTCATTATCGTGTTGATATTCGGTGTCGTACCAAGCGGCACCACTGACGCGCGCACCGACGTTCTTGAACGACATATCCAGCTCGGAGAGGATGTCCGTGCGATTGGAAATCAGGCCTTTTTTGAACGCCCGATCACCATCGTCCTGGTTGAGTGACACCTGGCCCTCGGTCAGTTTGCTGCTGGGATTCTGGGTGCGCCATGCGGCGCTGTACTTCACTGTGTTATCCCAGCGCAGGTTGAAATCCGGATTACCGGTGTCGACCTGAAAGGCATGGGCCGCCTGGCTGCACAGCACCAGCGCAGCGGCCAAGGTGAAACCAAAGGGTGCAGACGTGCAGACCGGGCGGCGCGCAAGCACCGCAGTCGTGGAACTAACCATCGCGTTAACCTCTTGTTTTTATAGTGGTAACTGCTGTGGGTGAATCAAATGGGCTCGGCCGTCAGCGCAAGCATCTGCTTGACCAACCCGATCCGATCGAACTCGCGGTCGTGCTGCATTTCCTTGTCGCCAGCCAACACCGAGCTTTCGCTGATGTACTTGCAACGCTCGAACCGGCGCGCCATGAAGCGCTGGAGAACCTGCTCAATGCTGCCGTCGCCAGTCAGTTCTTCACTGAGTACGATGGCGTCTTCGATCGCCATGCCCGCGCCCTGCCCCAGATGTGGCGTGGTCGCATGGGCAGCGTCGCCGATCAACAGGACACGACCGCGGTACCATGGCTCGTTGACGAAGACCACCTCCATGGGCTTGTAAACCACTTGGCTGCTGTCGGTGATTTGTTCACGCAACTGACCAATGAGGCCGGTGAAACCTTGCAAGCGCTGACGCATCTGCTCGGCCAGCGTCTGAGGGTCCATCCAGGGATTGGACGGTTCGTGGGAGGTGAGGAACAGGTACATCAAGTCACCGGCCAACGGCACCAGGCCGGCATTGCCGTCAGCGCTCTGGTAGTTGGCGAGGTGATCGATTTGCGGATCGCGAGGGAAGTTGTAGCGCCACACCGATTGCCCAGTAAACCTTGGTTTGTAAGTGTCACCAAACAGCAGGTCGCGCACTTTGGAGAACAAACCATCGGCGCCCACCACAAGGTCGTAGTCACCGCGGCTGCCATCGGTGAACAACACGTCGACGCTGTCACCCTGGTCATTCAGGGTTTCCACACTGAGCCCCAGGCGTACTTTGGCGCCCAGCTCCAGGGCGGTTTCACTGAGGACTTTATGCAGTGCCAGACGTGAAATACCGACGTTCGCCGGGTAGGCAGGCCCCGCCAGGCGCTGGCCCGGAATACGCGCCAATTGCTGGCCGGCCGGGCCATAGATGGCGACATCTTCAAAGGCATACGCCGCATCGAGATAACCGTCGAGCACGCCGAGCTTGGCCATTTCGCGAACGACGTTGCTTTGCTGGATGATCCCGACACCGTAAACGGTCCATTCTGACTTGAGTTCGATCAGATCGACTTCAATGCCCTTGCGTCGCAGTGCAATGGCCGCACACAAACCACCAATACCACCGCCCACGATCAGAACTTTGTTCACTGCACTCATGGCTTACTCACTTTTTATTCTTGTGATTCGATGCAGCGCCGGGCACTGCGTCGTCAGGTTCAGCTTCCCGTCAAAGCAGGGATTTGACTAATCGCGAGTAGGGATGCGATGTATCGCCAAACGCGATACCTCAACCAACCCTGACAACGCCGTCGCTACAGGCATTTGCAGCACCACCCAACCCTCCTCCAGGCGCCATGGCAACGCGTCCAACTGTTGGCCCAGACACGGGCCGTAGACACATTCGCCAGTGCCCGGAAGAAACTGCGCACCGTGGGCGTAACAGACGATCAACCGACCATCAGCCGACAAAAACCGGTCCTTGCGGTACTCCAGGCGCACATCCAGATGCGGGCAACTGTTGCGATAAATCCGCACCTGCCCCTCGTGCACCAGTGCAAAGACACTGTCCCTGCCGCGCTGCAATGGATCGAATCCACGCGCCTGCCCTTCTGCCAATTCGTCCATCCGGCACAGGAAAAAATCGCTGTGGTCCATGACAGATACCTACCGGGGCGGGCCGCCCGGCGCCCATTTTTCCTTCGAGGTAAACAGGAACAACTGCGAGTTGTCCGCCGACAGCGGTGCGCGGCGCGCCTCCCAGGCGTCATCGTGTTTGTCCATGTCGGCGTCGTATTCGATGTGGCAGCCCAGCGGACTGTTGAAGTACCAGAACCAGTTGGAGCCAAAGAGGTGACGGCCAGGGCCCCAGAAACTGGTCCAGCCTTTTTGCTCGAAGCGCGTACCGGCCAACAACACTTCAGTGCCGCTGCCCATGTGGAAGGTGAAGTGTTCGCAGCCCTTCATGTGCGGCGGGGTCTGGATCATGAACAGGCAATGGTGATCATCGGAACCCGCAGGGCGCATGAATGGCCCCGCGCCGATGAAGGTGTCGGTGGTCCTGAAGCCCAGGCGTTCGGCGTAGAAGGCTTCGGCCTTGGCGGCATCAGGGACGAAATACACGACGTGCGACAGCGTGCGTGGCACCGCAGCCATTTCGAGGGTGATGCCTGGCTGGTTAAGCGGACGCTGTGGTGCGTGGCCGGCAGCATTGGTCAGGTCATCCGGAGCGTTGAAGGACTTGCGAACGCTGACCTGGAAAGCAATTGCAAAACCCATGTCGTCGACGCTGTGCAGCACGCCGTTTTCACGGGTGACCTGACGGTCTCGTGCCAACTCGTCTTCGATGGCGTCAAGGTCAGCCGCGCTGGCGACGCCGTAGATGGTTTCGCGAATCGACGGTGCCGGACCGATGGCCACCGGCAGCGTCGGATCGTCCGCACGGCGAATGATCACGGCCGTGCCGTCCAGTGCTTCAAAACGCCCGCCATTGCTGTCGACGTCAACCGGCGCCAGGCCGTAGTCACGCAGGCAATCGGTACAGGCTTGGATATCATCGACGCCAAAGATCAGGGCATCAAGGCCAATGATGTTCATCGCTACCACTCCATTGAAATTAGTATCCGGAAGCAGGCACCGAGGGCTCGACAGGACCGTCAGCGATGCATGGAATCCGGTGGTGGTGTCGGCAACAAGTCCGACTGCGGCGAAGATTGCCGTGCGGTTTGGCAGCTGACTAATCGCAAGTGGGGATGCGACCTATCTGAAAACGCGATACCTGAGTGCGCTGGGTAACGGCTCACGGGCGGGGTTGACGTGACGATGAATTAACCGGAATGTATCGTGAAAATAAATACAAGACCGGACATGCCTGATGCGTTTCAACCACCTGGACCTGAATCTCTTGGTCGCACTCGATGTACTGCTCGAAGAGCAGAACATCACCCGCGCCGCCGAACGCCTGCACATGACGCAGTCCGCCACCAGCGGCGTATTGGGACGCCTGCGTACCTATTTCGAGGACGAACTGCTGGTGCAGGTGGGGCGTAAAATGCAGCCCACGCCTTACGCGCAGGAGCTTGCCAAGCCCATCCGCGAAGTGCTGCTGACGATCCAGTCGTCGATCACCGCCAAGCCAGTGTTCGACCCAACGACCAGCAAACGACACTTCCGCCTTGTGACCTCGGATTATCTGATCAGTGTGCTGTTTGCCCAGGTGATCCAGAAGATCCATCAGGAAGCGCCCCACATCACCTTCGAGATGCTCGGCCCTGGCGACAATTCCGGTGAATTGCTGATTCGCGGCGAGGTCGACCTGATGATCGTGCCTGAGCGCTACATCATTGACGGCCACCCCCACAAGCTGCTGTTCGAAGAGGAACACGTCTGCGTGATTTGGCAAGGCAATACCCAGGTCGGCGACAGCCTGACCCTTGAGCAGTACATGGACATGGGCCATGTGTCTGTCGGCTTTGGTCGCAGCCGGCACTTGAGCATCGAAGAATGGTTCATGAACCAGTACGGTTTCAATCGCCGTATCGAAGTCATCACCAACGACTTCAACACCCTGCCGCAACTGGTCGTCGGCACCCAGCGCATCGCGACCATGCACCAACGTCTGGCGCGGTTGTATGCCGATCACCTGCCGCTGCGCATCCTCAATCCTCCGGTAAAGATTCCGGTCATGCGCGAGGTCATGCTCTGGCACCGCAGCGTCGACGGTGACCCCATGCATCGTTGGCTGCGTGAACGCATCAGCGAATTCATCCAGCATCTTGAGCATGATCATATCGCCGCTCGCGATACCTCCCATCCCGAGTCACGATTGGCGCATTAGTCGGCGCGTCCTTAACGTGCCTTGTGAACGTCAAGGCAACCACAAGGACAACAACAATCATGTTCCGTTATTTCCCGACCAATTACGTGTGGAATCTCTCCGTCGACCTGGCCATCGAGATGGGGGCCCGCATGGGCGAAATCGAAGAGATGTGCGCGCCGCTGCAGGAAGCCGCCCAGCAGCCAGACGCTGCTGGAACCAAGGCGTTTCGCCAAACCTGGGCGAAGATGGCCGACAAGCTCTGCGGCCTGGCCGAAGAAGATGAAGGCCATGGACGCCTGCTGTCCGCCGGCGAAAAATACAACCGCGCGGCCACCTACTACCTCACCTGTGAACGGTTGCAGGCGCATGGCGCGCCGGGCCGGACAGAGCTGTACCAGCGTTTTTTGCAGACCTTCAAACGCGGTATCGAACTGTCTCGCGAGAATTGTGAACGCGTAGAAATCCCCTACGAGGGCAAACACATTTCCGGCTTGCTGGTGCGTGCTGAAGGCGTGAGCGGCCCGGCCCCGATCCTGGTGCAGGTCAACGGACTGGATTCGACCAAAGAAATGAAATATCGCGTCGGACTGCCGGCGTGGTTGGCCAAGCGCGGTATTTCATCGTTGATCATCGACCAACCCGGCACGGGAGAAGCACTGCGTCTGCATAACCTGGTCGCACGTTTCGACAGCGAACATTGGGCCAGCCGGGTGGTCGACTGGCTGGAAACCCGTAGCGATGTGGATGCCAAACGTATTGGCCTGGAGGGTGTCTCGCTCGGCGGCTATTACTGCCCACGTGCGGTTGCGTTCGAGCCACGGTTTGCCTGCGGTGTGGTGTGGGGCGCCAACCATGACTGGCGCGATGTGCAAAAGCGTCGTCTTGAAAAAGAAGGCAGCTTCCCGGTTCCGCACTATTGGGCGCACGTGTGCTGGGTGTGGGGGGCGAAAGATATGGATGAGTTCATGGCCATCTCCGAAAACGTGCACCTGGATGGCGTGCTGGATCGCATCAAGGTTCCGTTCCTGGTGACCCACGGTGAAAAGGACTCACAGATTCCACTGAAGTGGGCGCATCGCACTTACGAGCAACTGGTCAACAGCCCCAAACGAGAACTTAAAATCTTCACCGAACGCGAAGGTGGCGTGCAACATTCCAGCTTCGACAACAGCATCAATGCGGGTCATTATATCGCCGACTGGATTGCCGAAACGCTGGGCGGCCACACCGCGTAACCTGCTCCCTCTACAAACTCGCTTGCCAGCGATGGCGGCATCACATTCGCCATCGCCAGCAAGCCGGCTCCTACAGACTTGTGTGATGCCAACCAATCCGAACTCACCCACGACCCTGTAGGCGCTGGCTTGCCGGCGATGGCGGCATCACATTCGCCATCGCCAGCAAGCCGGCTCCTACGGATTTGTGTGGTGCCAAACAATCCAAGCTCACCCACGATCCTGTAGGCGCTGGCTTGCCGGCGATGGCGGCATCACATTCGCCATCGCCAGCAAGCCGGCTCCTACAGACTTGTGTGATGCCAACCAATCCGAACTCACCCACGATCCTGTAGGCGCTGGCTTGCCAGCGATGGCGGCATCACATTCGCCATCGCCAGCAAGCCGGCTCCTACGGATTTGTGTGGTGCCAAACAATCCGAACTCACCCACGACCCTGTAGGCGCTGGCTTGCCAGCGATGGCGGCATCACATTCGCCATCGCCAGCAAGCCGGCTCCTACGGATTTGTGTGGTGCCAAACAATCCGAACTCACCCACGACCCTGTAGGCGCTGGCTTGCCAGCGATGGCGGCATCACATTCGCCATCGCCAGCAAGCCGGCTCCTACGGATTTGTGTGGTGCCAAACAATCCGAACTCACCCACGACCCTGTAGGCGCTGGCTTGCCAGCGATGGCGGCATCACATTCGCCATCGCCAGCAAGCCGGCTCCTACGGATTTGTGTGGTGCCAAACAATCCAAGCGCACCCACGATCCTGTAGGAGCTGGCTTGCCAGCGATGGCGATGTCACATTCGCCATCGCCAGCAAGCCGGCTCCTACGGATTTGTGTGGTGCCAAACAATCCAAGCTCACCCACGATCCTGTAGGCGCTGGCTTGCCGGCGATGGCGTTTTGTCGAGCGCCGAACGAGCTCAGTTGGGTCCTCGGGTACCCTGGAAGGAGGTGATCTGCCACCCTTGCTCGGCAAACGCCCAGACCTGCGTGGCAAAGCCCTCCCCGCGAATCGACTGGTCACCGCCCCGCTTACGCAATGTGTTGCACTGCGTACCGGTCATGACCGCCAAGCCTTCGCCGTAAAAGCGGATCAGCAATTCACCTCGCTCGATGTCCAGATACTGGACGGCGCTTTTCGCGTACTCCAGATATTGCGCCTTGTCTTGCACCAATCCCGTGGTATGCACATACACCAGATCATCGGCGAACAGGTCTGCGACACGCGAATAGTCTTCCTCTACCAATGCCCGGCGGCGCTCTTGCTCAAGTGCCAGGAGTTCAGCTGTTACGGATGCGGTGGTCATGGGGACTGCTCTCAATGGATGATGAGCGCGCACCATAGACGCCCGATCAGGCTCATAAAAAATCGCCAATCACGATGCCTGTCATCGTCACTCGCGATACCCGCCCAGTGATCCTGGCTAGCGTCGCAAAGCCCCGCACCTCCAGGCGTGCAGCAGCTATCGACGCCATCAATACGCGAGCATTGATACAAGTTGCTGGTGGCTGCCATGGCCCTACCCTAGCTTCGCTTTGCATAACAAACAGCAAAGTGAAACTGCCATGAATGTCCTGCACCTGAAATGCCAGACCTTGTTCGACGGTACTGGCCTGCAAACCCGTCAACAGCAAACCCTGATCGTGAAAAACGGACTGCTGTCCTATGTCGGTCCAACGGCCCTGGCGCCACAGCCGAAACCAGGAGACACCCTGCTGGACGCCGGCGATGACTTTGTCATGCCGGGCCTGGTGGATGTGCACACCCACTTGGCCTTCGGCAACGCGCAGAGCGAAGAAGACATTGATATCTGGACCAGCGACGAATTCCGCGCACTGCGGGGCATGTTTTTCGCCCAACATGTGCTGGCTGCCGGGGTCACCAGCATGGTCTGCCCCGGTGATAGCGGCCAACTCAGCATCGCGGTGCGCAACGCAATCGCTGCCGGTTTGTTTGAAGGCCCGCGTATTGCGGCCAGCAGCCGGGTCATCACCAATCGGCAGAGCCTCAACGACTGGTTCCCAAGCCGCGTAGGCGCTCCGGAATTTTTTACTGCGCGCCTGGTTACCAGCCGCAGCGAAGCGCTGGCTGAAATCCGCAAACAGGCCAAGGATGGCGTCGACCTGATCAAAATCGCCATGGACGGCACTCACCGCCGCCCGAATGGCGAAATCATCGCCGCGTTCACCGCCGAAGAAACCTGCGAGATGGTCGAAGAAGCCCATCGCCTGGGCTGCAAAGTGGCGACCCATGCCTACGGCCGTGAGGCTGTGATGTACGCCGCACGCGCAGGGGTGGACCTGGTGTTCCACGCCTTCTACATGGACGACGCGTGCATCGAGGCCTTGCTCGACGCCGGCAGCATCCTTGCGCCGACCATGACCTTCCCGCAAAACACCGTGGACTTCTGCCAACCCCACGATCCGGCCATCACCACCGGTTACGCCGGCTACTGTGCCCGTACCCTGGAAATCGGTTCGGCAGTGCTCAAGCGGGCCAAGGCTGCTGGCGTGCCTTTCGCGTGTGGCAGTGACAGCGGTTTCGCGGTAACGCCCTATGGCGAGTGGCACGCTCGTGAGCTGGAACTGCTCGTCACCCGATTGGGCTTCACACCCGCAGAAGCGCTGTATGCCGCCACCAATGTGGGTGCACGCTGCATGCCACGCAGTGAAACCATCGGCACCCTCGAAGTGGGCAAGCAAGCCGACTTCCTGTTGCTCGACGGTTCGCCGTTGCACGACATCCGCATCCTGCAAGACCGCTCTCGCCTTAAGGCCGTGTACAAGGCTGGCCAATCCGCGCGCATGGAGCGCAGCCCCTACAACCCCAAACAGGTATCCGATTTCAACTCGTTGAAGTGGACTGACCTTTACACGCGAGACCGCGTAGCCCAATTGGGCAAGTGGGCACAATGAGGACCAACACCATGCAGCCACTCGACTTGATGACCGCCACCAACATTGCCAGTACCGCCATCAGCATCGCCCGGGAAAAGGGCTTCAACCCCCTGGCGGTCGCCGTGCTGGATGCCGCGGGTCATCCGCTCGCAGTCCTGCGTGATGAAGGTGCGAGTTTCCTTCGACCACAAATCGCCACCGGCAAGGCACGGGGTTGCCTGGGAATGGGTTTTGGCGGACGAGAACTTGCACGGCGCGCGCAAGCAATGCCGGCATTCTTCGACGCCATCAACAGCCTGACTGGCGGCGAAGTGATACCCGTCGCCGGCGGCGTGCTGATTCGCAACGCCGAAGGACTGATTCTGGGCGCCATTGGCATCAGCGGCGACACTTCAGACAATGACGAACGATGCGCTTTGCAGGCGATTGCCCAGGCTGCGCTGGTGGCGGACAACGGCGATCAGGTGGCGCGCTGATCAAGCAACGCGGCCTGCTCCGATAACAGGCCGCGAAACCACAGCATTGCCGAATCATGGTCCTGATAGGGATGCCATTGCAGTACCTGGACAGCGTCGGGAAATGCCAGCGGTGCCGGGTGAATACGCAATGGATAATGCTGAGCGAAGCGCTGCGCCTGGCGACGAAATACGGTGGCGATCCGCGCAGTACCGACGATGAATTCGGGCATCAACACGAAGCTCTCAAGGGCCACCGCCACTCGACGCTCAATACCCAATTCTTGCAGGTGCGCAGCATCCATCGCCAGGTTTCGGCCATCGGCAAACTCGCGAACCACGTGCTGCGCACCGCAATAGTCGGCCAGGCTCAAGCCTTCGGCAAACCGGGGTTGCCCAGCGCAGACGATGCAACAGAGTTGGTCGGTCATCAGTGGTATATGAGGGTAAGCCGGGTTCAATCGCCGCTGAGGCACGATCACACAATCACTGCGGCGATAATCGAGTGCTTCGCTGACCACGTCACCGTCACGCGGTACAGGCATATCCCGCAGGCTCAAGCGCACGCCAGGCGCGACTCGGGCCAATTGAAGACTGACGGCTGGCAGCAGGACGCCAGCCACGTAGTCGGAAGCCACCAATGTGAAATGTCGCTTGCAACTGGCCGGTTCAAAATTGACCGGTGCATCGACAATCTCACGGGTCAGTGCCAGCGCTTCACGCACTTTTGGAAGCAGTTCCAGACCGAGTGCAGTCGGCTCCAGACGCCGTCCGAGCTGGACCAGCAACGGATCATTGAAATGTTCACGTAATCGTCCGAGCGCCGAACTGGTTGCCGACTGACCCAGGCACAATCGCTCGGCAGCCCGGCTGACGCTGCATTCGCTCAACAACGCATCCAGGGCGACCAACAGGTTCAAGTCAAGACGTCGATAACGCATGTTTTACCTGTCTTGCGCCCAGAAGGTTTCTGATGACCGACAGACTGACGTGACAGAACGAGGCTGACTAATCGCGTTCAGGGATGCGACCTATCGTCAATCGCGATACCTGGAACGCGAGCGTGTGAACTCAAGCGTCTACCGGGTCGTACTCGTTCACGTTGGCTACTTGGGAATGCAACCGGCCCAACAACTCGACGAGGGTGTCCACTTCCGAGGCAGAGAGCCCGCTGAGCAGGCGCCGCTCTCGTTCCAGTGCAACCTTCAATACTCTCTCATGCAAGGCTATGCCGCTGTCCGTCAGGCTGACGGTGTAGCGCCGCGCGTCGGTTGAATCCACTTGGCTGCGAATGTGCCCTGCCGCTTCCAGGGACTGGAGTGAGCGACTGACCGCGCTCTTGTCGAGACCAATCGTCTGGCAGATTCGGTTGGCGGTGATGTCATTTTCAACGGCAAGCATCGAGAGCATTCGCCACTCGACCACACCGATACCGAAGTGTTTGCGATAGCACTGCGATGCGCCTGCGGAGAGTTTGTTGGACAAAAAATTCAACAGCGCGGGGACATAACGCGTCAGGTTCAGTTGGGATTCTGCAGACATTGAATGAACACCTGGAATAGGCTGAGCTTTTGAATATTGGTTGACACCGCAACTAAATAATCAGAGGATTTCTCAACCGAACGTCACGGGCGATTCGCTGCATGATATGCCGCCGCCCTGCCTCATAAAAATAATTATCAGGTTTTGGTCATGAACCCTTTCAATCTCATCGTCTGCTCCTTCCTCGTGCCAGCACCCGGCTGATCCGTCCCCGGCCAGCGCTCTACCCAACGCTTTTTTCAGCAGCCACTTCAGTGTGGAGGGACAAGTCATGCTTCAAGTCAACGTCACCCGCAAAGCAGACGAAGCCGAAGGCATCTGCAGTTTCGAACTATGTGCCGTCGATGGCAGTACGCTGCCGGCGTTCAAGGCCGGTGCCCACATCGACATTCACATTGCCGATGGCCTCACCCGCCAATACTCCTTGTGCAACGATCCCAGGGAGCGCCACCGCTACCTGATCAGCGTGCTCAAGGACCCGAGCTCACGGGGCGGCTCCAGAGCCATGCATGAGCAGATACGGTCAGGGCAAACGCTCACCATCAGCGCTCCGCGCAATCTTTTTCCGCTTGATCGCTCGGCACAACGACACCTGTTGTTTGGCGGTGGCATCGGTATCACCCCCATGCTGGCCATGGCTTGGGAGCTATCGCATCAAGGGGCCGACTTCGAGTTGCACTATTGCTTCCGATCAAGCCAGCGCGCGGCGTTCGTGGAGATGCTTGCTCAAGCCCCTTTCGCCGATCGCATAAGGTTTCATGACGACAGTGGCTTGCAGATACAGAAGCTCGATGCGCCGGCCCTGCTGGCAGCGCCGAACGCCGACACCCATCTTTATGTGTGCGGCCCGGCCGGGTTCATGAACCACATCCTTGATGTCGCGCAGAACGCTGGCTGGTCACAGGACCGGGTCCATAAAGAGTTCTTTGCCGCAGACCCTGTCGATCAAAGCGCCAATGTACCTTTCGAAGTTGAACTGGCAAGCAATGGCCAGGTTTTCCGGATCCCTGCCGACCGTACGGTATTCGAAGTGCTCGACGAGGCCGGTATCGCGATCGAGTCATCTTGCGAGCAAGGCGTCTGCGGCACCTGCGTAACCCGCGTATTGAAGGGCATGCCCGATCACCGGGACAAGTTCCTGACTATGGCCGAACAAGCCGCAAACGATCGTTTTACCCCCTGCTGCTCTCGCGCCAGATCATCACGCCTGGTGCTCGATCTGTGAATTCAAACAACAACATCAACCGTGCCTCCTGGAGAACACCATGAACACCTCCACTCTCCAAACGCTTGCCGAAGAAATTCCAGCGCCTGCCTTGCCCAGCTTTCCCCTTGACCAGTGGTACGTCGCTGCCCTGGGTTGGGAATTGAAGGACAAACCGGTGGGCCGGACATTACTCAACAAGCCTGTAGTACTGTTTCGCAAAGCCAACGGCGAGGTCGCGGCACTGGAAGACCGCTGCTGCCACAGAGCATTGCCACTGTCGAACGGCACGCTCGAAGCAACAGGCATTCGTTGCGGCTATCACGGCCTGCTGTTCGATGACAGTGGAAAATGCGTCGAAATCCCGGGCCAGGACAAGATCCCGAGCAAAGCCAAAGTGCCGGCGTATCACGTGCGCGAGCAGGACCAGATTGTCTGGATCTGGTTTGGCAGTGAGGCTCGACCTGAGCCGAGTTGTGAGCCGCCTGTTTACTCAGTTCACAGCAGCGGCAAATACCTGTTCGACGGCAACGTGTACCACTACAACGCGCCTTATCAGCTGATTCACGATAACCTCATGGACTTGAGTCATCTGGGGTATGTCCACCTGCGCACCATCGGCGGCAACGCCAGCATCCACATGAATGCCCGGATGAGCGTGGAAAGTGAAGACAACGTTGTCCGGGTCGTACGCCACCTGCCGGACTCTGTTCCACCGCCCACCTACACCGCCGCCTTCCCCTTCAAAGGCAACGTGGACCGTTGGCAGGAAATCGAATTTCACGTCAGCCATCTGCGTATCTGGACCGGTGCGGTGGATGCCGGTACCGACTCACTGGACAACCCGGATCGCGGTGGCTTCCACATGCGCGGATTCCACGGCGTAACGCCGGAAACCGAAACCACCAGTCACTACTTCTGGACCATTGCCACCAACCCGGCGAGTGATCCAGAAACCATCAAGGCCAAGGTCGTGGAGCAAACCATCCTGACCTTCGATGAAGACAAGGAAGTAATTGAAGCCCAGTACCTGAACATGTGCCGGTTCGGTGTACGCCCGATGATCGACATACACGTCGATGTAGGTGCCAATCGCGCACGCCGAATCATCGAGCAACTGCGCCAACCCATCGCTTGAGTCATGGCACTGGCTTACTTCTCAGGCATTCGGGAGCGTCAGCGTTTGGGCTCGCTGCAACTCTCGGTAGGAGCTGCCGCCACCATTTTCGACGATGAAAATGAAGAAGGCTTGCCCTCGATGTCCGAGGAAAACGCCGAGCTGCGACGTCCAAAGCTGTTCTGGCTCAATGCCGGCCTGACGATTGCCTTGATGACTGGCCTGGTGATGGAAATAACGCCGCGCAATACCTGTAGGAGCCGGCTTGCCGGCGATGGACTCAGGTGCGCCGCGGTTAGCCGGTTTACTCGCGTTATCGTTGACGACCATCGCTGGCAAGCCAGCTCCTACAAGGACCGCGCAATACCTGTAGGAGCCGGCTTGCTGGCGATGGACTCAAGTGCGCCGCGTTTATCCGGTTTACTCGCGTTATCGTTGACGACCATCGCTGGCAAGCCAGCTCCTACAAGGGACCGCGCAATACCTGTAGGAGCCGGCTTGCCGGCGATGGACTCAGGTGCGCCGCGTTTATCCAGGTCACACGCGTTATCGTTGACGACCATCGCTGGCAAGCCAGCTCCTACAAGGGCCGCGCAATATCTGTAGGAGCCGGCTTGCTGGCGATGGACTCAAGTGCGCCGCGTTTATCCAGGTCACACGCGTTATCGTT
>NZ_JAHBDR010000095.1:0-31454 GCF_019956575.1 Pseudomonas sp. A-R-19 | reverse complement strand
GGGGGGAACTGACTCGGGGCGGCAAATTCTCATCTCTGCGGTACGTTCGCGGGCATGAGTTTTTCAATGCGTATCTGGATGAGCGCGTCCGGCCCAGGCAGTCCGTACGTCAATGCAAGTTCCAAGGCCGGTTACAAGGGGTATAACTATCAGAACAAAAGGCGGGTCACCCGGAATAGGCCCTCCAAAGGCAGCGTCCGGGCCAGGCGCCCCAGGCCTGATCGACGCCTGCGGCGCGGAGCGATGTGATGAGTTCCAGAACATGGCGATGGGCTCGCAAGAGCCTTCTTGGCTGCATCGAGCTGGCCTTGCTGGTCGCTCCACTGTGCGCCAGCGCCATGTTCAAGTGCCAAGCCAGTGACGGAGCCATCAGCTACACCAGCCAAGCCATCGCCAGCGCCCGCTGCACTCGCGTGAATGGCATGGCAGGCGCCGGTGTCGGCGCCAAGGCAAAGCCCCTGCCACGGCTTATGCAGGACGACGACCCGGGCGCGGTGCGGGTCCGGGTCTTCACCTTCATCCACAAGGGTAAACGTCAATATGTGAGCCGGCGCCCCGTCGGGATCTCCGCACGGGTCGATGTCCTTGAGCTCTATGTCATCAAGGGCTGCTACCTATGTATGGTGCCGAAGGATTTCAAGGTCACCTCACTGCGCCTGGACACCCAATCCTATCGACGGGAGATCGAAGCGGCTTCGGGGGATTATGGTGTCGACAGGGCGCTGGTCCGCGCAGTGATGCATGCCGAATCGGCGTTTCGCCCCAACGCCATTTCCGAAGCCGGTGCCCAGGGGCTGATGCAGTTGATGCCCGCCACCGCCGAGCGCTTCGCCGTGGCCGATCCGTTCGACGCACGTCAGAACATTCGTGGCGGCGTGCGCTACCTGGCCTGGCTGCTCAAGCGCTTCAACGGCAATCAGGTGCTGGCGTTGGCAGGTTACAACGCCGGCGAAGCGTCCGTGGTCGAGTACAACGGGGTGCCTCCCTACGCCGAGACGCAATCTTATGTCAGCCGCGTGCAGTCCTTGACCGAACGCTATCGCAATCATCGCTAGAACCGTAGGGCGCATAACCCGAAACAGGTGATACGCCGGGCGGGGCTCAGTTTGCCGCTTGCGGTTGAGACTTGGTGGTCGCTCCGGTGCGGGTGATCACGGTCAGGATCGACAGCGCGGCAATCACCAACCCTGGTGAAGTTGCCAGCAGTACGCCAGTGGTGCCGGCGCCGGCGGCGAGGATCTGGCCGGCGGCCAGGGGACCCGCCACCGAACCGAGCCGGCCGATGGCCACGGCGGCGCCGACACCGGTGGCGCGCACCGAAGTCGGATAGGAAGGGGGCGCCAGGGCGTACAGCACCAGCTGTGCGGCCATGACGAACAGCCCGACGGCGAACCCGGCGATTGCCATCGGCACGATACCCACTGACAGGCCGACCCCGGCCAGCGCCGCCAACACCCCGGCGTACACGAACAGGACCACTTTCAGGCCGTTGCAGCGGTCCAGCATCACCCCGCCGAGCAGTGAACCAATGGCACCGCCGATGTTGAACAGCATCTGCACCATGCCTGCCTGGGGCTTGGTGAAACCCTGTTCCAGCAACAGCGAGGGCAGCCAGTTGAGCAGCATGTACATCACGGTCAGGGTGAAGAAGTAGCTCAACCACAAGGCCAGCGTGCAGCGTGCGCGTCCTTCGCCGAACAGTGCCTGGGCGGTGGACGAGCGTGGGCTGCTGGTCGAGACGTGTTGCTGGCGGAACGCCGTGGATTCGGGCAACAGCAGGGCCATCAGCGGCACCACCAGCAAGGGCGTCAGACCGCCGATGATGAAGGTGGTTTGCCAGTGTTCACTGGAAAACATCGCCACCACCGCCGCCAGCGCGCCACCCAGGGGGACGCCGCAGTACATGACGCTGATGGCGGTGCCGCGATGGCGCTCGCTCACCGCCTCGGCACACAGGGCAATCAGGTTGGGCAGGGCGGCACCCAGGCCCAGGCCGGTCATGAAGCGCACCAGCAGCAGGCTGGAGTAGCTCTCGACATAGGCCGTGCAGAGCGAGAAGACACCGAACAGCAGCACGGCGCCGACGAGGATTTTCTTGCGGCCGATACGATCGGCCACCCAGCCGCCAAAAAACGCGCCGGGCAGCAGGCCGATGATCCCGGCGCTGAACACCCAGCCCATCATCTTCGGGTCCAGGGCAAAGCTCTGGCGCAATCCCGCGGCAGCGGTGCCGGCGGCCTGCAGATCGAACCCCTCGATCAACGCAACGATAAAGCACAAAGCGATTGTCAGCGTCGAGCGACGCGATGGACTGTCCATGGGTGAACCTCATTGTTGTTTTTGTTATGCAGTCGAGCCCTTCGTGCGTCGGGTGCGCCGTCAGTGACCGCTGGTGATTAAGATAACAAAGATAACTAAAAAAAGAATCGCATCGTAAAAACTGCCCAAAACAACGAATAAAACCTTCAAAAACAAATTCTTATGTATTCGTTTTTGGTAGAAAGGAAAAATAGATAATAATATTAATGTTCGATTATCGGTCACTTGCAATTGACGACGAGCCTTGGCTGTTTCCATTCTCTGTTCGTGAAGCCGGTACTCCCGTGTGGGGCCGGCACCCGAAAACAACAATAAGAAGTGGACATCGAACATGCCAAAACGCCCCATGAACACCGGTTCATCAGCATCACTCGCCTGTCTCTCCCGCACCCATCCAGGGTGGGTCGTGGCACTGCTAGGCGTCAGCGTTCTGCCCTCTCAACTGCGGGCCGAGGGGTTTATCGAGGACAGCCACGCAAACTTGACCCTGCGCAATTACTACATGGACCGTGAATATCAGGACGGCGGCGCCAAGTCTGCCGCGCGGGAGTGGGCCCAGGGTTTCATCCTGGGCATGGAGTCCGGGTTTACCCAAGGGACTGTAGGCTTTGGCCTGGATGTGCGCGGGCTGCTAGGGGTCAAGCTCGACTCCGCGCCGGATCGCAGCGGCACCGAACTGTTGCCGGTATCGGCCAGCGACAAGCGCGCGGCGGATGACTATTCGCGGCTGGCGCCGACGGCCAAGCTGCGGTTTGCCCAGACAACGGTCAAGAGTGGCGATGTCTCGATCTTCCTGCCGTTCGCCCTTGCCAGCCCGTCGCGACTGCTGCCACAGACCTTTCGCGGTACCACGCTCAGCTCCAGGGATATCGATGGCCTGACCCTGAATACCGGTTACATCGATCGCATCAACAAGCGCGATTCCACGGACTATCAGGCCATGACCATCGCCTCGCCGAACCGGCGTTTCAACGGCGCTGCCACCACCTCGCACATGGCGTATCTGGGCGGTGATTACCAGGTCAACAAGGACCTGAGCCTGCGCGCCTACCATGCCGAGGTGGCTGACCTGTACCAACAGGACACCCTGGCATTGCTGCATAACCTGCCGCTCGGCGACGGGGTGTTCACCAGCGACTTGCGCAGTTTTTTCAGTCGCGAGGATGGCAGCGCCAAGGCGGGCGAAGTGGACAACCGTAACCTCTCGGCATTGTTCGGCTACCGCATCGGCGGGCACAGGGTGAGCCTTGGCTACATGCACGCCAGTGGCGACACGGCGACGCCGTACATCTCTGGCACCGAGCTGATGGGCATGAGCGAACTGACCATGGCTTCGGATTTTCTCAACGCCAAGGAGCGCACCTGGCAAGCGATCTATGACTACGACTTCGTCGCGTCCGGGGTGCCCGGTTTGAAGGGAAGATTGCGTTACGTGCGCGGCGACAATATCGAGTTGGCCGCCTACAACGCCGAGGACCGCAAGGAGCGCGAATTCCAGATGGAGCTGGGTTATGTGATTCAGAGCGGCCCGCTGAAAAACGTCGGGCTGTTGGCGCGCAAGGCGATCTATCGCAATGACTTCCCGAGCGGTACGGCATTCCGCGATGAAAACCAGACCCGCTTCCTGGTGCTCTATACCTTACCCATCTGGTAATCCCGGGGCCTTTGATGTTGCCCGCCGGCCGTCCCTTTTTTTTGGTTCTTCACGCAATCCCGGGGAACTGCAGGAGCCGGCTTGCCGGCGATGGTCGTCAACGATAACGCGTGTGACCTGGATAAACGCGGCGCACTGGAGTCCATCGCCAGCAAGCCGGCTCCTACAGTTTGGCGTTCACATCATTTCGACCAGGACGCCAGCGATGGTCGTTAACGATAACGCGCGTAAACCGGATAACCGCGGCGCACTGGAGTCCATCGCCAGCAAGCCGGCTCCTACAGTTTGGTGTTCACATCATTTCGACCCGGACGCGGTCCCCTGTAGGAGCTGGCTTGCCAGCGATGGTCGTCAACGATAACGCGTGTGACCTGGATAAACGCGGCGCACTGGAGTCCATCGCCAGCAAGCCGGCTCCTACAGTTTGGCGTTCACATCATTTCGACCAGGACGCCAGCGATGGTCGTTAACGATAACGCGCGTAAACCGGATAACCGCGGCGCACTCGAGTCCATCGCCAGCAAGCCGGCTCCTACAGTTTGGCGTTCACATCATTTCCACCCGGACGCCAGCGATGGTCGTTAACGATGACGCGTATGAATTGGATAAACGCGGCGCACTCGAGTCCATCGCCAGCAAGCCGGCTCCTACAGTTTGGCGTTCACATCATTTCCACCAGGACGCGGGCCCTTGTAGGAGCTGGCTTGCCAGCGATGGTCGTGAACGATGACGCGTGTGACCTGGATAAACGCGGCGCACTTGCGTCCATCGCCAGCAAGCCGGCTCCTACAGTTTGGTGTTCACATTATTTCGGCCAGGACGCGGTCCCTTGTAGGAGCTGGCTTGCCAGCGATGGTCGTGAACGATAACGCGTGTGACCTGGATAAACGCGGCGCACTTGCGTCCATCGCCAGCAAGCTGGCTCCTACAGTTTGGTGTTCCCATCATTTCGGCCAGGACGCGGTCCCTTGTAGGAGCTGGCTTGCCAGCGATGGTGGTTAACGATGACGCGTATGAATTGGATAAGCGCGGCGCGTTGGAGTCCATCGCCAGCAAGCCGGCTCCTACAGTTTCTCGGTAATCCGTGATGGACCTTTTTTTTGGAAAGGGGGCGTGCTGGCAGCGTTGGTTCAGTCCTGGTAAACCTTTCTCAGCAAGCGCAGCAGCTCCTCGCGCTCTTCGCCGGTCAGCGATGCAGTGGAGTCGAAATCGCTTTGCGCGGCGATCTGCTTGAGCTCCTTGAGCAAGGTTTCGCCGGTCTTGCTCAGGAAGATTCCGTAGGAGCGTTTGTCCGGCTTGCAACGCACTCGCACCGCCAGCGCGCGGCTTTCCAGTTTGTTGAGCAGCGGCACCACCTGCGGCGGCTCGATGGCCAGGGCGCGGGCCAGGTCGGCCTGCATCAGCCCTGGATTCTGGTCGATGATCGCCAGGGCCGAGAACTGTGCGGGGCGCAGGTCGTGGGCTGACAGGCGGCCGATCAGGTTCTGGAACAGCTTGAGTTGAGCGCGCCGCATCGCGTAGCCGATCAGGTCGTCCAGTGCCGAATCCAGCGGTGCCTGCAGCTCGGCGGTGGCGGACGGGGACTCGCTCTGGTCGGCGAGGGGAGAAGGCTTGGCCATTGCGGGTGAATCCTGAAGAGGTGGAGGTTAACAAGCCTATCTAGTTTGCCGGGGTTGGCCGCTGATAGCTATGCCCGTCGTTCATGGCGATGGGGTGGGAGGATATTTGCGGGCGGATAAAAAAATGGTTAATTCGATTAATAGTTAATTGACATAACTATATCGGTCATTTAATTTCCAGTCATCTTCAAGCCAAGAACAAGAGAGCATCGCCATGAGCAACTACGAAGGTCGCTGGACAACCGTCAAGGTCGAGATCGAGGAAGGCATCGCCTGGGTCATTCTCAATCGCCCGGAAAAACGCAACGCCATGAGCCCGACACTCAACCGGGAAATGATCGATGTGCTGGAAACCCTGGAGCAGGATCCAGCAGCCGGTGTGTTGGTGCTGACCGGTGCCGGCGATGCCTGGACGGCGGGCATGGACCTCAAGGAATACTTTCGCGAAGTGGACGCGGGCCCGGAGATCCTTCAGGAAAAGATCCGCCGCGAAGCCTCGCAATGGCAATGGAAACTGCTGCGCATGTACGCCAAGCCGACCATCGCCATGGTCAACGGCTGGTGCTTCGGTGGCGGCTTCAGCCCGCTGGTGGCCTGTGACCTGGCGATCTGCGCCGACGAAGCGACCTTCGGCCTCTCGGAAATCAACTGGGGCATCCCGCCGGGCAACCTGGTGAGCAAAGCCATGGCCGACACCGTGGGCCATCGCCAGTCGCTGTACTACATCATGACCGGCAAGACCTTTGGCGGGCAGAAAGCCGCCGAAATGGGCCTGGTCAACGACAGCGTACCCCTGGCGCAACTGCGTGAAGTCACCGTGGATCTGGCGCGCAACCTGCTGGAGAAAAACCCGGTGGTGCTGCGTGCGGCCAAGCATGGTTTCAAGCGCTGCCGCGAGCTGACCTGGGAGCAGAACGAGGACTACCTGTACGCCAAGCTCGACCAGTCGCGCCTGCTCGACACCGAAGGTGGCCGCGAGCAGGGCATGAAGCAGTTCCTCGACGAAAAGAGCATCAAGCCCGGTCTGCAGGCCTACAAACGCTGAAGCTGATCGCCGGGTGCATGTCCGCCCCGGCGCGCTGCATCGCTCGACTGTATTCCCGATAAAGACAATAAAGAGGAATCACCATGCTGGACGTGCCCCTGTTGATTGGCGGCCAGTCGCTGTCTGCCCGCGACGGTCGAACCTTCGAACGCTGCAACCCGGTGACCGGTGAATTGGTATCGCGGGTTGCCGCCGCCACCCTGGAAGATGCCGATGCCGCGGTGGCTGCCGCCCAGGCAGCGTTTCCCGCCTGGGCCGCCCTGGCGCCCAATGAACGCCGCAGCCGTTTGCTCAAGGCCGCCGAGCAGTTGCAGGCGCGCAGTGCCGAGTTCATTGCAGCGGCTGGCGAAACCGGGGCCATGGCCAACTGGTATGGATTCAACGTGCGACTGGCATCGAACATGCTGCGTGAAGCGGCATCGATGACCACCCAGATCAATGGCGAAGTCATCCCCTCGGATGTGCCGGGCAGTTTTGCCATGGCCCTGCGTCAACCTTGCGGTGTGGTGCTGGGCATCGCCCCGTGGAATGCCCCGGTGATTCTCGCCACCCGCGCCATCGCCATGCCGCTGGCGTGCGGCAATACCGTGGTACTCAAGGCTTCCGAGCTGAGCCCGGCGGTGCACCGGCTGATCGGCCAGGTGTTGCAGGATGCCGGACTGGGCGATGGCGTGGTCAATGTCATCAGCAATGCCCCGGCGGATGCCGCGGCGATTGTCGAGCGGCTGATCGCTAACCCGGCGGTGCGGCGGGTCAACTTCACCGGTTCAACCCATGTCGGGCGCATTGTCGGCGAGCTCGCGGCGCGACACCTCAAGCCGGCTCTTCTGGAACTGGGCGGCAAGGCGCCGTTGCTGGTGCTCGATGATGCCGACCTGGATGCGGCGGTCGAGGCAGCCGCTTTCGGCGCTTACTTCAATCAGGGGCAGATCTGCATGTCCACCGAACGCCTGATCGTCGATGCGAAGGTCGCCGACGCCTTTGTCGTCAAGCTCGCCGCCAAAGTCGAAACCCTGCGTGCTGGTGACCCCGCGCTGGCAGATTCGGTGCTCGGTTCGCTGGTCGATGCCAGTGCCGGCACGCGCATCAAGGGGTTGATCGACGATGCCCTGGGCAAGGGCGCGCGGTTGGTGGTCGGCGGACAGCTGGACGGCAGCATTTTGCAGCCGACCCTGCTCGATGGCGTCGACGAAAGCATGCGCCTGTATCGCGAAGAGTCCTTCGGCCCGGTGGCGGTGTTGCTGCGCGGGGAGGGCGATGAAGCGTTGCTGCGCCTGGCCAACGATTCCGAGTTCGGTTTGTCGGCGGCGATTTTCAGTCGCGATACCGGGCGCGCCCTGGCGCTGGCCCAACGGGTCGAGTCGGGTATCTGTCATATCAATGGCCCGACCGTGCACGACGAAGCGCAAATGCCCTTCGGCGGGGTCAAGTCCAGCGGCTACGGCAGCTTTGGCGGCAAGGCATCCATCGAGCATTTCACCCAGTTGCGCTGGGTCACCCTGCAGAATGGACCACGGCATTACCCGATCTGAACCGCAGAAATAACAATAAAAAAGGCTGCAGCCACTACCATGCCCATCCGTGCGGCTTGGTGGTAGCGTGCCTTGATGGAGAACAAGCACGTGAGTTCCGAATTCAGATCGCAACCCCACACCCAGATCAGCGCGCCGCGCTACCGTCACGTGTCCATCGGTCGCGCAGCGGTCGAGGTGACAGAACAACAGGGCGCCTTGCACATGCGCTCCCTGGAGCCATTGGCCGAGTATCCGCCGCGACTGCTCGACCGTCTGGTGCATTGGGCCAATGTGCGTCCCGAGCAGACCTTTATCGCCGCCCGCCAGGCCGACGGTGAGTGGCGTCGGGTCAGTTACGCGCAGATGCTCGACAGTGTCCGGGCCATCGCCCAAAGCCTGTTGCGCTACGGCCTGTCGGCAGAAAAACCGCTGGTGCTGCTCTCGGGCAATGACATCGAGCATTTGCAACTCGCCTTCGGCGCCCTGTACGCGGGCATTCCCTACTGCCCGGTGTCACCGGCCTATTCGCTGCTGTCCCAGGATTTCGCCAAGCTGCGTCACGTCTGCGATCTGCTGCAACCCGGTCTGGTGTTTGTCGGTGATGCCGCAGCCTACCAGCGCGCCATCGATGCCGTGCTACCCGCAGCAACGCCCATGATTACCGTCCGGGGCGAAATCGCGGGGCGTCGCCAGGTCAGCTTTGCCAGCCTGCTTGAGCAGCCGGGCGGAGCCGAGGCCGAGGCCGCGTTTGCCGGCACGGGGCCGGACAGCATCGCCAAGTTCCTGTTCACCTCCGGCTCGACCAAGCTGCCCAAGGCGGTGATCACCACTCAGCGCATGCTGTGCTCTAACCAACAGATGCTGTTGCAGACATTTCCGGAGTTTGGCGAAACACCGCCAGTGCTGGTGGACTGGCTGCCGTGGAACCACACCTTCGGCGGCAGCCATAACGTTGGCATCGTGCTGTACAACGGTGGCAGCTTTTACCTGGACGATGGCAAACCCACGGCGCAGGGTTTCGCGCAAACCCTGCGCAACCTCAAGGAAATATCGCCCACCGCCTACCTGACCGTGCCCAAGGGCTGGGAAGAATTGGCCTCGGCACTGGAGCAGGACGCGGAACTGCGCGAGGTCTTTTTCAAACGCATCAGCCTGTTGTTCTTTGCCGCGGCCGGTCTGTCGCAAAGTGTCTGGGATCGGCTCGATCGAGTCGCCGAACTGCACTGCGGTGAGCGTATCCGCATGATGGCCGGGCTCGGCATGACCGAGGCTTCGCCGTCCTGCACCTTCACCACCGGGCCGTTGTCCATGGCCGGTTATGTCGGCCTGCCGGCACCCGGTTGCGAGGTGCGCCTGGTGCCGGTGGACGGCAAGCTGGAAGGGCGCTTTCGTGGGCCGCACATCATGCCCGGCTACTGGCGGTCAGCGCAGCAGACCCTCGATGCGTTCGACCCGCAGGGCTTCTACTGTTCCGGTGATGCGCTCAAGCTCGCCGACCCGCGTGATCCGCAATTGGGGCTGATGTTCGACGGGCGCATCGCTGAAGATTTCAAGTTGTCATCCGGGGTGTTTGTCAGCGTCGGGCCTTTGCGCAGCCGCGCGGTGCTCGAAGGTTCGCCCTATGTCCAGGACCTGGTGGTGACCGCGCCGGATCGCGAATGCCTGGGGGCGCTGGTCTTTGCGCGGATGCTTGAGTGTCGACGACTGTCAGGGCTGGCGGCCAGTGCCAGCGACACCGAGGTGCTGGCCAGTGCGCCGGTGCGCGAGTGGTTCGCCGGCTGGTTGCAGCGACTCAATCGCCAGGCCACCGGCAATGCCAGTCGCCTGGAGTGGATCGCCTTGCTCGATGAGCCGGCGTCCATCGACCGGGGTGAAATCACTGACAAGGGCTCGATCAATCAGCGTGCGGTGTTGCAGTGGCGCGCGGAGCAGGTCGAGGCGCTGTATCGCGGGCTCGATCCGGCCATCCTGCGCGCCGGGGCGAAGTCGTGAACGCAGGCGGGCAGTACTCGGCCTTTGCCGATGCGGCGATTTTCGATGCGCTGCGAACGCCGTGGGTAGACCTCGGCGGGGCACTGGCCGAGGTGTCGCCGATCGACCTGGGCATCAAGGTCGGGCGCGAAGTACTGGCGCGCGCGCAAGTCGATCCGCTGGCGGTCGACAGCGTGCTGGCGGGCTCCATGGCCCAGGCCAGCTTCGATGCCTACTTGCTGCCACGGCACATCGGCCTGTACAGCGGCGTGGCGCAATCGGTTCCGGCGCTGGGGGTGCAGCGCATCTGCGCCACCGGTTTCGAACTGCTGCGCCAGGCCGCCAGGCAACTGGATGACGGCGTGCAATTGGCGTTGTGCGTGGCCACCGAATCGATGTCGCGCAATCCGATTGCGGCCTATACCCATCGCGGCGGTTTCCGTCTTGGCGCGCAAGTGCAGTTCAAGGATTTTCTCTGGGAGGCGTTATACGACCCGGCTCCCGGGGTGGACATGATTGCCACCGCCGACAACCTGGCGCGGCGTTATGGGCTGAGTCGCGAAGCGGTGGACGCCTACGCCTGCGCCAGTCATCAGCGGGCCTTTGCGACGCAGCAGGCTGGCTGGCTGGCAGCCGAGATCGTTGCCGTGGGGCATCAGGTGTTTGAACTGCAAGGCTACCAGCCGCGCAGCATCCGCCTGCCACGCGGTGTCGACACGGTGAGTGAAGACAGCCACCCACGGCCCGGGGAAATCGCGGCTTTGGCCCGGTTGCGCAGCGTGCACGAAGGCGGGGTGCAAACCGCCGGCAACAGTTGTGCGGTGGTCGATGGCGCGGCGGCGGCCCTGGTCGGGCGCGCTTCGGCCTGTCGGGATACACCGTTGGCCTTGCTGCGGGCCAGCGCAGTAGTCGGGGTGGCGCCAGAGTTCATGGGCATCGGTCCGGCACCGGCGATTCGCCTGCTGTTGCAGCGCAGCGGCTTGAGCCTGGAGCAGATCGACCGCTTTGAAATCAACGAAGCCCAGGCCGCCCAGGTCCTGGCGGTGGCACAGGAACTGGAGCTGGATCATTCGCGCCTGAACGTCCAGGGTGGTTCACTGGCGCTCGGGCATCCCCTGGCCGCCAGTGGCTTGCGTCTGGTGTTGACCCTGGCGCGACAACTGCGTGAGCACAATCTGCGCTACGGGGTCGCCGCGGCCTGTGTTGGCGGCGGCCAGGGCATGGCGCTGTTGATCGAGAACCCGGCGTGGCGTGCCTGAGATTCAGCCAGTCTGCTGCATCGACCCGTTCAATCCAGCGCTCCACCCGGACAGGTTTTCGTTGCGCCTAGCGGCGCGCAGAAAACTGTTGCGGTGCCAGAAATGCATCGTGGAAGTAATTGCGCAAAGCGTGCATTGCCGGACTGAATTCACGCTCGCGATGCCAGGCCAGGCCGACGCTCATGGGGGTCACCTTGTCGGTGATCGTCAGGGTTTCGATGCGTTTTCCCTCCAGTGACCAAGGGCGGTGGACCAGGTCCGAGAGGATCGCCACGCCGTTGCCGTTGGCCACCATACTGCGCACGGCCTCCACGGAACTGGTTCGAACCCTCACGTTCGGCCGCTGGTGCGCGTGTTCCCAATAGCGCATGGCGCTTTGTTCGGCTTCGTCGACGGTCAACAGGATGTAGGGTTCCCTGGCGACGTCGGCGAGGCTGACGGCGGAGCGTTCGCACAGCGGGTGATGGCTGGGCAACCATAGCCGGCGCTCGGAATTGAAGAGGGTTTCCGAACCGATGTCCGGGTGGGTGAGGTTCGCCGTGAGCACCACGGCCATGTCGAAGCGGCCTTCAAGCAGGCCTTGCTCAATGGCTTCACGTTCTTGCTCGTGAACTTCGATGGCCACGTCCGGATGCCAATGCTCCAGGCGTTGCAGATGATGCGGCAGGAAGTAGCCGATCACCGTGTAACTGGCGGCCAGGCGCAACAGGCCGCTGGCACGCATATCGGGTAACGGGCTGTTGAGGGCGTCGTCAACGCTGCGCAAAATCACGTAGGCCCGATTCAGGAAGTGCCGCCCGGCATCGGTCAGGCTCATGCCCTGGGCCGAGCGCTGGAACAACAGTGTGCCGAGGATGCCTTCCAGTTCCTTGATCGCGGTGGTCACCGCCGATTGGGAAATGTTCAGGTGGATCGCCGCTTGCGAGATCTGCCCGATCTCGGCGGTGGCGACGAAATAACGAACCTGGCGCAGGGTCAGTGACATGAAAACTCCAATCGACGAGGTATCTGATTTTCAGAAGATACCCTATCTAATAATAGATCTTCCCAAGGGGTTCGCGGAAATCTAACGTGGTCTGCATGAAGTCACAAGCGTCAGGAGCAAGCGTCATGCAGGCAGTAGATTTCAATTCGGACATGGGCGAAGGCTTCGGTCCGTGGACCATCGGCGATGGCGTCGACAACGAACTGATGGGCTTCATCAGTTCAGCCAACATCGCCACCGGGTTTCATGCCGGCGATCCCGGCACCATGCGCCGCACGGTCGAGCAGGCCAAGCGCCTGGGCGTGGCCATCGGCGCGCATCCGGGGTTTCGCGACCTGGTGGGTTTCGGTCGCCGGCACATCAATGCACCGGCCCAGGAGCTGGTCGACGACATGCTCTATCAGTTGGGTGCCTTGCGTGAACTCGCCCGGGTTCAAGGCGTGGCGCTGCAACACATCAAGCCCCACGGCGCGCTCTACATGCACCTGGCACGGGACGAAGAGGCTGCGCGTTTGCTGGTGGAAAATCTCCAGCGCCTGGAGCCTGAGTTGCTGCTGTATTGCATGCCCGGTTCGGTGATCTGGCGTGTTGCCAAGGAACTTGGCCAGCCAGTGATCCGAGAGTTCTATGCCGACCGCGAGTATGACCTCAGCGGCTCGATCGTCTTTACCCGCAACGTCCGTGCCTACGACCCGGCCCAAGTCGCTGCACGCGTGCTGCGTGCCTGTCAGGAAGGCGTGGTGCGCACGGTCGAGGGCGAAGACCTGGCGATCGAATTCGACTCCATCTGTTTGCACAGCGACACACCGGGTGCCCTGGCGTTGGTTGCAGCCACGCGCCGGGCACTCGACGCCGTCGGGATCACAGTGCGCGCACCGCGCTGAGTCCGAGCCCCGATTCATTTTTTGCCTGCCTTTCTACAACTATTCCAAGAGGAACAGACATGGCCGAACACACCGTTATCACCCCGTTGCCCGGGACCTTCTACCGCAGAGCGACGCCTGAATCGGCGAATTATGTCGAGGCGGGCGCGCACGTCACTGCCGACACAGTGATTGGCTTGATCGAAGTCATGAAACAGTTTTCCGAACTGACCGCCGGGACGGCGGGTCGCCTTGGCGCATTCCTGGTGGAAGACGGCGATCCGGTGGAACCGGGTCAGGTCATCGCAACGCTCGACGATGAGTGAGGGCGAGATCATGACTCAAGCTATTCGCAAATTACTGATCGCCAACCGTGGCGAGATTGCCGTGCGCATCATCCGCGCCGCCAAGGCCCTGGGGATTCCCACCGTTGCCGCGTGCAGCGAAGCGGACGTCGACTCCCAGGCGGCGCGCCTGGCTGACGAAGTGCACATTCTCGGCCCGGCCCGCGCCGACAAAAGCTACCTGAACGTCGAGGCATTGCTCGGTGCCTTGCAAGCCACCGGCGCCAATGCGGTGCATCCCGGTTATGGTTTTCTCTCGGAGAACGCCGACTTTGCCGAAGCCGTCCTCGCCGCCGGAGCGATTTTTGTCGGACCGAGCCCGGAGACGATCCGGCGCATGGGCGACAAGGCCGAAGCGCGGCGCACCGCGCAAGAGGCCGGGGTACCTGTGGTTCCGGGTTCGCCCGGTGAACTGTTTGATCTCGCATCAGCGCTCAAGGCCGCCGAATCCGTTGGTTTCCCACTGTTGATCAAGGCCTCGGCCGGAGGTGGCGGACGCGGTATTCGCCTGGCGGAAAACGCCCAACAGCTGAGCGAAGAATTTCCCCGTTCCCAGCGCGAGGCCCAAGCGGCGTTCGGCAATGGCGCGGTGTACCTGGAGCGTTTTATCAGCAAGGCCCGCCACATCGAAGTGCAGGTATTGGGCGACGGTCAGCACGCCGTGCACCTGTTCGAGCGCGAGTGTTCGTTGCAACGCCGGCGGCAGAAAATCTTTGAGGAAGCGCCGTCGCCGGTCCTTTCTCAGCAACAGCGCGAAACGCTCTGCGCGAGCGCCGTGCGCCTGACCGAGTCCTTGGGCTACAAGGGTGCCGGGACCCTGGAATACCTGTATGACGACGCCACTGGCGAGTTTTTCTTCATCGAGATGAACACGCGAATTCAGGTCGAACACCCGGTCAGCGAGTTGGTCACCGGTATCGATCTGGTGCAGGCGATGTTGCGCATTGCCGGTGGCGAGCCGTTGGGTCTCCAGCAAAGTGACATCCAGCTCAACGGCGCCGCCTTGCAGATGCGCCTGAACGCGGAAGACCCGGCGCGGGATTTCTTCCCCAGCCCGGGGCTGGTGGAGGCATTGGTATGGCCGCAAGGCGAGGGGGTGCGTGTCGACAGCCATCTGTATCAAGGCTACCGCGTGCCGCCTTACTATGACTCGTTGCTGGCCAAACTGATCGTCCATGGTCGCGACCGCGCCGAAGCGTTGGCCCGCGCCCGCCTGGCAGTGCAGCAGACTACCCTGACCGGCATGGCCAGCACCTTGTCGCTGCATGGCGAACTGCAGGAACAACCGTGGCTGCACAGCGCCGACTTTCATACCGGCACCCTTGAAACCTGGCTGGCCGAGCGCCGTAGCGGAGGTGAGGCATGAGCAATCCAATCCGTTACAGCTTTGGCGCCGATGAACATTTGTTTGCCGAAGTCAGCGACAGCATGTCCCTGGAAGCGTTCTTCAAGGGCATGGCGGTGACGCGCGCGGTCGAGCGCCTGGCCCTCGACGGGGTACTGGATGTGTGCCTGGCCAATGCATCGTTCCAGATTCGTTTTGATCCGGACCGTATCGACCCTTACGCGCTGCTCGAAGCGGTCAAGGGCGCCGAAGCCGAGGCCGTCGCCGAACGCACCCTGCACACGCGGATCATCGAGATTCCGGTGCTGTACAACGATCCGTGGACCCACGAAACACTGATGCGTTTTCGCGACCGCCACCAGGACCCGAGCGCCACGGATCTGGAATACGCCGCACGGATCAATGGCCTGGCGGATGTCGAAGCGTTCATCGCCGCCCACAGTGGTGCGCCGTGGTTTGTCTCGATGGTCGGTTTTGTCGCGGGCCTGCCGTTCATGTTTCAGATGGTCGAGCGCGAGCGTCAGTTGCAGGTGCCCAAGTACCTGCGGCCACGCACCGATACGCCGAAACTGACCCTGGGTCACGGCGGCTGTTTTGGCTGCATCTATTCGGTACGCGGCGCCGGTGGCTATCAGATGTTCGGCGTCACGCCGGCGCCGATCTACGACCCGCAACAGAGCCTGAGTTACCTCAAGGAACACATGGTGTTTTTCCGTCCGGGTGACATCGTGCAGTTCAAACCGATGGATCGCGAGGCCTATGACCAGGCTGTCGCCGAGGTGGAAGCAGGGCGTTTTGATCTGCGGATTCGTTCGGTGGAATTCTCGCTGGATGCGTTTCTGGCCGATCCCGTTGGCTATCCCAAGTCGTTGCAGGAGGTGCTGGCATGATCAAGGTACTCAAACCCGGTCTCGCCACATCGGTGCAGGACCTGGGACGCGAAGGCTATTACCACTTGGGTATCCCGCCTTCCGGTGCGCTCGATCAGTACGCGTTGAGCGCAGCCAACCAGTTGGTCGGTAACCCGGCGGGCGCGGCGGCGCTCGAATGCACACTGCTCGGCCCTGAGCTGGAATTCCAGCAAGACGCCTTGGTGGCGGTGTGCGGTGCGTACATGACGGCCAAAGTCGATGGTGTGGACATGCATCACGACACCGCGTTCACCGTCAAGGCCGGGCAAGTGCTGCGCTTCGATTTTCCCAAGGCCGGGGCCAGGGCCTATCTGGCAGTCGCCGGTGGCATCGATGTGCCGCTGGTGCTCGGCAGCCGCTCGACCTATGCGTTGGGTGCGCTGGGTGGTTTTCAGGGCCGTCGCCTGGTTGCCGGGGATCAATTGCCGGTCGGGGTTGCCAGTGGTAAAAGCCGCGCCGGCGCCAGCTTGCCCATGGCCTTGCGTCAGTCGTTGGGTGGCGAAATCACGCTGCGCGTGGTTCCGGGCTTGTATTACGAGCGTCTGACGGCGTCAGCGGCCGACAGCTTTTTCGCCGAAGCCTGGACCGTGGGCTCGGAAGCCGACCGTATCGGTTATCGCTTCAAGGGCGGTAGCGCACTGAGCTTTCAACCACGTGAACAACCGTTCGGCGCCGGCTCCGATCCGTCGAACATCGTCGACAGTTGCTACCCGATTGGCTCGATCCAGGTCCCGGCCGGGCTCGAACCCATCGTGTTGCACCGCGACGCGGTGTCCGGTGGCGGCTACGCGATGATTGGCACGGTGATCAGTGCGGACCTCGACCTGATCGGCCAGATGCAACCCAACCAAAAGGCCCGTTTTGTTGCGGTCACACTCGAAGAGGCGCTGCAAGCGCGACGCTCCTACAAGAAAAAACTCAGCTGCCTGAGCAAGCTGTTCCCTTCCTGATTCTGCCCGCCGCATTGCGCGGGTAATGCCAAACGGTACGCCAACGCCGCACTTCGGTGCGGTGCGGGCTGCCCGCGCTTCAACCTTTGACTGGTTCTGGAGTTCACGCATATGGCTGCTTTATCGCAAGCGAATCATTCCGGGCAGGACCCGGCAAACCATCCCGTTGCGCCGACCGCCCGTATGGGCCGGTTGTCCCTGACCATGGCCTGGTGGGCGGTGTGCAGCGCGATGTTCTACATCGTGGTCGGGGCGTCGCTGGCCCTGTCTTATGGTGCACGCAATGCACTGATCGGCATGGTGTTGTCGGTGATCAGCTATGGACTGGTCAACAGTGTGCTCAGCCGGTTCGCTATTCGCAGTGGCCTGTCGGTGGCGTTGTTTTCACGGTTGTTGTTTGGCAGCACCGGTGCTTGCCTGGCCACGCTGATCTTCTTCTCCACGGCGATCTACTACGCCGTGTTCGAAGGCTCGGTGATTGCCGTTGCGCTCAATCACTTGTATCCGGAGCTGGTGTATCCCCTGGCCGCGTTGTTGGTGGTGCTGTACAGCGTGCCGTTGATCCTGGGTAGCGTTCAACATTGGCTCGACAAGCTCAACGGTGTGTTGTTGCCGGTGTACCTGGCAGGTTTGCTGGTCGCGGTGGGGCTGTCGATCAGCCGTTACGGCTACCAGCCACATTGGCTCGATTTCGGGCCGGACATGCCCAGCGCCTTTGGCTGGTGGGATTGCTTCGTGGCCTACATGGGCGTCTGGGTGCTGATGCTGTTCACCTTTGATTACGCACGGTTCGGCAAGCCCGAGGATGCCGGGTACCACGGTCGCTGGAATTTCGGCATGCCGTTCTACGCGGTGACGTTCCTGCTCAACGGCGCGGCGGGCATCTATCTGGTCAGCAGCATTCCCCATGAAGGTGCGCTGAACGAAGTATCGGTGGTCATGGCGATTCTGCAGTTGATGGGGCTGTGGGGACTGTTGTTCGTGTGGGCCACGCAAACCCGGATCAACACCGCCAACTACTATCTGGCGACCTTGAACATGCAGGCGTTTTTTGCCCGTTTCGGCCTGCGTGGTTCTTACTTGATGTGGGCGCTGGCGGTCGGGATGATCGTGTATGGCCTGATGCTCGCGGATGTCTTCGCCTATCTGCTCAAGGCGTTGGCCTATCAGGGCATATTCGTGGTGGCCTGGGTCGGTGTGGCGTTGGCGCAAATTGTCTACGGACGCCATGACATGGCCGCGCTGGACAGGGTGCCCGCGTTCAATCCGGCAGGTTTGACGGCCTGGTTCGGCGCCACGGCGTTGGGACTCGCCTTGATGTTTTTCGGCGGTGGGCTGAGCAGCTTTTCCGCACCCTCGACTGTGTTGTTTGCCTTCGCCTTGCAAGCAGGTTTGTCCCGCCGTAGCCGGTTGCTTTTGCAGTCGGTGGAGTAGGGCGCCAGCCGCCCAAAGGAGACGCCCGGCAGCGTTTCCTTTGGGCTGTTTTACTGATCAGTAGGGTTTGTCGCCGATCCCCAAGCGCATGGAAAATGCCTCATGGTCGCGCAGGAACAGCACCTTGTATTTCAACAGCGCTGCGTAGATTTCGTTGAACAGGCCGTCATCGCGCACTGCGTCGCCGAGGTTCACATTGAGCAGTTCCGCGCCAAGGGCACAGGTCAGTTGTTCGACTCGCATTGCGTCTCCCTTTCGATGGTTTTTGGCCGGGCCGTGGGCAGGTGAAGTCGTGCCTTGATTCACGGCGGCGGTATTAGCCGGGGGAGGGGCGATCGGACTGTTTCTGTGCGTCACGCCATACCGCCGGCGGCATGCCGAACTGGTTGATGAACCAGCGGGTAAAGGAACTCGCCATGGAGAAGCCGAACATGTCGGCAATCTGGCTCATCGAGTTGTTCGGGTTTTCCAGATAACGCAGCACCAGGGCGCGGCGCACATCGTTGATCAGCTCGTTGAAGGCACAGCCGTCTTCCTTGAGGCGACGTTGCAGGGTGCGCACGTTCATGTCCTGGGACTGGGCGATCTGCTCGATGGTGGCGCGGCCCATCGGCAACAGCAGGTAGAGGGCCTTGCGCACTTCGAACAGCATCGAGGTGCTTTCAGTGCTTTGCAGCGAGTCAAGATGGCGCTGGGCATGACGGGCCATGGCCGGGTCGGCATTGGCGTTGATCATGTCGAGGCTGGCGCCGGGGCAGACGATGCCGTTGAACTCGCTGCCGAACTCCATGTTGCAGCCGAACAGGCGCCGATGCAGGTGCAGGTTGTCCGGCGGTAGGTGCATGAAGTTGACGCTGTAAGGCTGCCAGTGCGAACCGAGCAGGGTCGAGCACAGACGAAATATCACGCCGATGGCCAACTCCGTAGCCTGGCGACCGGGCATCGGTGACTCGGTGACCATTTCTATTCGAATGATCGCCATCTTGCCGGCCTCTTCAACGAAGATCGCCAGTGAATCGTTCATCAAATGACGGTAGCGCACCATTACCTGCAACGCTTCGCGCAGGCTGCGCTGATGGCTGAGCAGGAGGCTGGTCACACCGAAGTCCGAAAGTTGGCGCGACCCGGCCATGCTCAGGCCGAAGGTCTGGCAACCGCTGGCGGCGGCCGAATCTTCCAGCAGGCGCACGGCGGCATCGATGGAAATGAGCTGTTCGGGAGCATGTAGCTGAGCCTTGCTCAGCCCGATGTCTGCCATGACGTCGTGCGGGTTGAATCCCAACTGCTGGGTGACTTCCAGGTATTTGGTCAAAACGGCGGCGCGGACAAGCTTGGGCATACGCAGGATTTCCCTCGGCCGATGGCGGTGTTGCATTTTTCATCGACGATGTATTGAGCGAGAGGATGGAGAGATGTTGCTAGCGCCTACCCATGGAGGAGAGGCTGCGGGCCTATGGTAGGTGGCAGGAGAGTGAGGCGATGCGCATTGGGGGACAAAATCTTCGCGTGTTGGGACACCAGCAGACTGAGCGTCTTCGAACCTGTTTTTCTATTTATTGAGGCGAGACAGGTTCGACTGCCGCCTTGCTCTCTCGATAGGCGACGGCCCAGGCCGAGGGTGTCTTGCCAAAACGGCTGCGGAACCAGCGTGAGAAGTCACCGGCAGAAGAGAAACCGAGGAGTTCGGCGACCTCATACAATCGGCGCTTGCGGTTAGCCAGGTACTCTTCGGCGAGTTCGGCGCGTACAGCATTGATGATCGTCGAGACACTCTCACCCTCGATCGCCAGGTGCCGGTTGAGCGTGCGTCGATGCACGCCAAGGTGCTGGGCCACGCCATCGACCGAACACAGACCGCTTGGCAACAGCATCTTGACGATCTGACGCACCCGCTGCGTCGGCTCATCGCGCAGGTTGGCCAGCAGCATGTCCAGCGACCGCTTCACTTCGCGATGCAGCGCCGGGTCTGCTTCAGGGATTGCCATATCGAGATCGCGTGCGCGGCAAACGATGGCGTTGAGCTCCTGGGAAAACTCGATGGCTGTTCCCAGCACGCGGTGGTGCACCTCCAGGCTGGCAGGGCCTTCATGGGTGAAACAGACCCTGACCGGCCGGAAAGTATGGCCGCTCAGAATGCTCAACGTGCGCAACATGATACCGGTGGCCTGTTCTATCGCCTGGCGCCAGACGCCATGATGGCCCTGCATGTTCACACCCACCTGCAGCAACGTCAGGTCGCCTGCATCCTCAAGCCACAATTGCACGCCGGCGTTATGCAGTCGCGCATAGCGCAAGCAAGACTGCAAGGCTGCCCGCAGAGTGGGTTCTTCGCGGATAAGCAGCGCCAGCATGCCAAAATTGGACAGCTGGCGCTTTTCCGCGAGCAGCAGGCCGAAGGCCTCCTGGCCGGACAGGTGGGCGGACTCCTCCAGTAGCCAGCCTAACGAATCGCTACTGATCATTAGGTTCGGGTCGTCGAGGACACTGGCCGGCAGCTTGGCCATGCGCAGCATGCGAAAAGGGTCGAGCCCCACTGAACGGGCCACTTGCTCATAGCTGGTAAGGCTGGCGCTTCGCGTCAAGGTGTACATGCTTACCCTCGTGTCCCGGATTGACCAGATTGGGTCCTGAGAAGCTTAGTGCAGCACACCCCGTCAGGGTTACCTCAGGATGGACAAGCACAACCGGATGTTCAGCGGCGGGAGTCTTCAGGGCTATCGCCAGACGCTCTTCACGGGGCAACTGGGCGCCAAAAGGTCTGCTCGGCACCATGTTTTGCGTACAAGCCGTGGATCCGTTGCTTGATGGCCTCATAGTAGGTATCCCGGGCTCGAGGTTATGGGCACAGAGGAACAGTTTCTTGGCATTTTGGGACGCAGAGGCGGGACCAGGACAAAACTGAATAATGCCCACGCCCGGCGCAGTCTTGCCTGCCAGACCGGAATTTCTGGAGATGGACGGTATGCATATCGTCAGGACAATCGAGGACGTCGACAATCCACGCTCAAAGAAGTGGCAAAGCGTTTTGAAATTTCCTGCCGAAATCCCACCCATACATGGCGGTTTGTGCGAAATCCCACGGGCTTTCCCACGGTTTTTGCACGAATCTTCACCGCTGCCGCTCGTATCATTTCACTCGGAAAAAACGGCGAGCATTGGCGATGACAAAAAATACAACGTTGTGGGATATCAGCCCGTTCCTGAGTACCGAAACGCCGACCTGGCCAGGTGACACGCCTTTTCAGGAGGAACGCGTCTGGACTTACGGTCCCGAGTGTCCGGTGAATGTCGGGCGCATCACGCTGTCGCCGCATACCGGCGCCCACGTCGATGCGCCGCTGCATTACAGCGCCGACGGCGCGCCGATTGGCGAGGTGGCGTTGGACGTCTATATCGGGCCTTGCCGCGTTCTGCATTGCCTGGACAGCGGCGAGCTGGTGCAGCCCGGGCAACTGCAAGGACGTTTGCACGATGTGCCCGAGCGTGTGCTGCTGCGAACCTATCGACAAGCGCCGCAGGCAGCCTGGGATTCGGGTTTTACCGCGGTTGCCAGGGAAACCATCGATTTGCTGGCGAGCCTTGGTGTGCGCTTGATTGGCATTGATACGCCGTCACTGGATCCGCAGCAATCCAAGACCCTGGATTCACACGGCGCCGTGGCCCGCCACCACATGGCGATCCTTGAAGGCATCGTGCTGGACGAGGTCCCGGAAGGCGATTATGAGTTGATCGCCTTGCCGCTGCGGTTTGCGCATCTGGACGCGAGTCCGGTCAGGGCGATTCTGCGGCCGCTGAGCAGGTCGTAACGCGGGTAACCCATTCAGCCCACCCGACTGGAACGCCTGCCAGGCGTTCCGGTCGAGTGAGGGCTGTCAGGTATTGCTCTCGGTGAATTTTTCGTAGTACAGGTGCACGCTGTCCGGTGCCTGGGCCTGTAGCCAGGTCTTGATCGACTCCACCATCGGCGGTGGCCCGCAGACGTACATATCGACCTCGCCATCGCGCAGTTCTGCGGCGTCGAAGTGCTCGGCAATGTAGCCGCGCTTGCCAGTCCAGTGCGGCGACGGATCGCTGACCACCTCGGTGTAGCGAAACCCCGGGATGCGTTGCGCATAGGCCTGGATGCGCGCCTGTTCGCACAGGTCGGCCGCCTCGCGCACACCGTAGTACAAATGCACGGGTTGCTCGCAGCCGCGCTCCGCCAGTTCGTCGAGCATGCCCAGCAATGCCGAAAGACCGGTGCCACCGGCCACCAGGATCAGCGGCCTGCTGACGTGGCGCAGATAGAAAGCCCCCAGCGGTGCCTCCAGGGCGATCTGGTCGCCCACCTGGCAGCGTTCGCGGATGTAGTTGCTCATTACCCCATCGGGCAGCAGGCGAATCAGGAACTGCAGCTGATTGCTGGCGCTCGGCCGATTGGCGAACGAGTAGGAGCGTGTGTTCCCGGTACCCGGAATCAGCAGCCGGGCGTACTGCCCGGGCAGGAAATCCAGGGATTGCCCGACCTGACCCAGGTCCAGATGCAGGATCGCCGTGCTGTCTGACACCTGTTTGACGGCGTTGACCGTTGCCGTGAGTTGATCGGGGCCGGCGGCATTGCACAGGCTGGAGGCGAAGTCGAAATAGAACGCCGCGTCGGATTTGACCCGGGTCTGGCAGGTGAGCATCTTGCGTTGTTGCAGGTCCTGGCTGGAGAGGGCTTCCTCATCCACATAGTCCTGGCTGTACTCGCCCGACTCGCAGCGTCCCTGGCAGGTTCCGCAGACGCCTTCGCGGCAATCCAGGGGAATGTTGATGCCGTTGCGCAGGGCTGCGTCGAGCAGGATTTCGTTGGGTTGTACGGGAAAGAACAGCGTTTTGCCGTCGGCAAAACTGAACGCGACCTTATGGTTCATGCCCCGGTCTCCTTGGATTCAGAGGTGGTAGAAATCGAGTACCGAGTTGATGGTGTCGTTGAGCAGCAGCACATGCTTGCGGGTGATCAACCAGCTATCGGCGTGGGGCTTGAGGTGATAGGTCGCGCGGCCAAAGAACTGCTCGGACGTCGCCAGGCGGTAGTACAAGGTTTGCCAGTTCAGCCGCACCTCCAGCTCGCCATTTGCAAGCTCGCCGATGCGCACGTTGTTGATCTGGTGCAAGGTGCGCGGCATCGGCGTCGAGGAGGCGGACTTGCCGGTGCGCAGGCGGAACACGCGGTCTTCCAGGCCCGAACGATTGGGGTAATAGATCAGTGACATTTCGCGCTTGGGGTCGCGGGTATGGACGTGTTCGGAGTCCCATTGCGGCAAGTGGAACTCGCTGTGCCCGGCGAACAACTGGAGGTAGGCGTCCCAGTCCTGGGCGTCGCACAGTTCGGATTTGCGATAGAAAAACTGTTCGATCTGATACTGCAATTGCGCATTCATCATTACACCTCACGGAGTTTCAGGGATTTGGCGTCCAGGCCGTCGAGCAGGAATTGCTGCCAGTTGCGGTGCTGGTTGACGTAAAGCCCTTCGTGGGTGAATTCGGTGCCGGTCATGGCCGGGGCAATGCCGATCGCTTCGCTGTTGGGCGTGGCGCCAGTGGCCCAGCGGTGACTGCCGCGGGAAATATCGCTCCAGCGCTCCAGGCGTGCCTGGAAACCGCGCTGGGCCTCCCGGAATTCCACCAGGTCATCCGGCGTGCCCAGGCCCGAGACGTTGAAAAAGTCTTCGAACTGGCGAATGCGGTTTTCGCGGTCGGCATCGGACTCGCCCTTGACGCCGATGCATTGGCTGACGATTTCGGTCTTGTTCCACGCCACCGGGCGGATGATGCGCAGTTGCGAGCTGATTTGATCGAGGAAAAACAGGCTCGGATAGATGTTCAGGTTGCGCAGGCGATGCATCATCCACTCGGCCTTTTGCTGGCCGTGTGCTTCGATCAGGCGCGGCATGATCGTCGCGTAGCCGGAGCGTACCGAAGGGTTGGGCATGTCGCTGAACAGCAGGCTGTGGCCATTGTTGAAGGCGAACCAGCCGTCATCGGTATTGGCGTCGCCGGCGCCGAGTTTGCTGTAGTCGAGGGTGCCGCTGGCGGCGCTGCCGTTCTCGCTGTTGACCTGCTGGCGATGTTGCACCGTGGCCACGTAGTTATAGTGCACCGTGCTGACGTGGTAGCCATCGAGGCCGTTTTCGTTCTGCAGCTTCCAGTTGCCGTCGTAGGTGTAGGCCGACTTGCCGGGCAGTACCTCCAGCTCACCGGTCGGCGACTGGGCGACCATCATGTCGAAGAACACCCGGGCATCGCCGAGGAAGTCTTCCAGGCTGTTGTCCGCGTGCACATCCAGGCTGATGAACACGAAGCCCTTGTAGCTCTGGATGCGCGCTTTTTTCAGGCCGCGCGTGGCTTTGTCGAAGCCTTCCGGGTACTCGCCAGGGGCCTTGACCTTGACCAGGCGACCATCGCTTTTGTAGCACCAGGCATGGAAGGGGCAGGTGAAGGTCGACTGATTGCCCTTGCCGACGCGGGTCAGCGTCGTGCCGCGATGCTGGCAGGCATTGATCAGTGCATTGAGTTGGCCGTCACCGTCGCGGGTGATGATCATCGGCTGGCGACCGGCGCGCATGGTCACGAAGTCGTGGTTGTTGGCCAGCTCGCTTTCGTGGCAGGCGTAGATCCAGTTCTTCTCGAAGATCAGTTCCATCTCCAGGTCGAACAGCTGCGGCTCGGTGAAGATGTCCCGGGCGATGCGAAATACACCTTCTGCCGGGCGGAAATCCAGGCAGCCCTGGATAAACGTTTTCCACTGCTCGACGTTTTTTTCGCCACTCATGGTGTGCACCTTTTTTATTGGGCTAATCGGTGTGCTCATTAGAGAAGCGGGGCGGGTGGCGGTCTATCCGATAAGTTGGCGAAGGCAGTCCGTAAAGTTGGGGGGCAGGTAACAGCCTGTTGGGCAGCGATGACACAAATTGCGCACCAGGTGATAAACGGCTGCACCTGAATGCGCCAATCGGATACTGTTTTGCAATGCGTCGAGTGCGCATCGAATGTTTTTCCGGCTGCGCCAGCCATGCCTTATCCGCATAGTTGCCGATCACTATCCGTTAAGTGGGCGCCGGTGTTTTATGGCGTGGAAGTTGCTCCTTTCCAGCCTGGTACGCGCCGTCAGAGCGCGCCGAAAATATTGCCTGTGAGTGCACCGTGATGAGTAGCAAAGTTGATCCGCAGTTTCGCGACATTTGTGTCGACAGCGATGACCTCGAGGCTGCCAGAAGCTGGATGTCCGGTATCTGCGGACCCCATCGACTGGTGAGCGCGACCCCCGAACGGATCCGCTTTCATCACAGCGCCAACATGTTCAAATCAATGGCCACCACCCTGGGTACTATCGAATACGGGACCGATGTCACCATCGATATCGAAGACGCCGAGCACTTCAGCAGCTACAGCCTGAGCTTGCCGCTGGTGGGCCAGCAGGAGCTGAGCAAGGATGGCAGCGTGATCAGGTCCGACCGCGATCAAGGGGTGATCGTTTCGCCCAATGAAAACCAGCTGCTGGCGATCTCCGGTGACTGTCGCAAGGTTCAGGTGGTGATTACCCGCAGCGCCATGAGCGAAGCGCTGGAGGGGATGTTGCAACGGCCGTTGGACGAACCGCTGCGCTTCGAGCCGGTGATGGATGCGATCGATGGCGCATCGGCGTCGTGGTGGCGCATGGCGCGTTATTTCATCGACGAGCTGGAGCGCAGCAGCGAACTCTTCGAACAGGTGGCCTTCACCCGGGACATCGAAAGCTCGCTGATCAAAGGCTTGATCCTCGCCCAGCCCAACAACTACTCGCAGGAGTTGCGGGATGCGTTGGGCGTGAAGTTGCCGCACTATCTGATCAGGGCTCGACAGTACATCCACGACAACGCCCGCGAAGCGTTGCACCTGGAGGACATCGAGGCGGCTGCCGGCGTTTCGCGCTTCAAGCTGTTCGATGCGTTCAAGAAGTACTTCGCCATGTCGCCGATGGTCTACTTGAAAAAGTACCGCTTGAACGCCGTGCGCCAGGAGATTCTCGAGCACGGCTCGGCACGCAATATTTCCGGGATAGCCATGGGCTGGGGGTTCATGCACCTGGGGCGTTTTTCCACCGAGTACCGCAAGCTGTTCGACGAAACCCCGAGCATGACCTTACAGCGCAACGAAGCCCGGCGCCTGCGGTAATGCTGTTCACTTAAGATATAGGGCAAACAATAAGCAGCCTGTGGCGAGGGAGCTTGCTCCCGTTGGACTGCGCAGCAGTCCCATTTTTAGGGCCGCTTCGCGCCCCAGCGGGAGCAAGCTCCCTCGCCACAGGTTTCTCACTGGCTCAAGATGCTCTTGAGTGAGCAGCATTGGGCGCCAACGGCGTTATTTGCGTACCACCAGATCCAGCAATTCCTCGCGCTCCTTGATCTTTTGCAGGACGATTTCCGAACGTATATCGGTGACGCCGGCGGTGCGGTTGAGGTGGTTGACGATGAAATCCGAGAAGTGCTTGAGGTTGCGGGCCTGGACCCGCAACACATAGTTGCTCGCCCCGGTGACGACGTACGCGGTGACCACTTCCGGCCACTGCTGGACCTTCTTGATGAAGGTCTCGTGCCAGTCCTCGACGTCCTGTCGCAGCGACACATGAACGATGGCTTCCAGTTCAATGCCCAGCCGCTCGGCGTTCAGCACCGCGCGATAGCCGGTGATGATTCCTTCGCTTTCCAGCAGGCGCAACCGGCGCAGGCAAGCCGACGGTGACAAGGCGACTTTCTCGGCCAATTCCTGATTGCTGATACGGCCATCCTGTTGCAATTGATGCAGGATTCGCAGGTCTGTCGAGTCAAGATTCATGGTTTGAATAAATCCGCGTTTATTGGGCTTTGATTCGAATAATCTGCGAGATAACTACTATAACGCTGCGCACTTTGCACGAAAATTCTGCAAAGGTTCGTTCATTATCTCTCCATCGAAAGGCAAGCGAATGGCCTTGATTCAAGGCGCCCGGAGGGCGCCGCATAACAAAAAACAGGACACCCAATGACCACAAGAAACGATTGTCTGGCGCTTGATGCCCAGGACACGCTGGCGCACCTGCGTCAGCAATTTGCGCTCCCTGAAGGCGTTATCTATCTCGATGGCAACTCCCTGGGCGCGCGGCCGGTCGCCGCGTTGGCGCGGGCTCAAGCGGTGGTCGCCGAGGAGTGGGGCAATGGCTTGATCCGCAGCTGGAACAGTGCGGGCTGGCGCGAGTTGTCCGAGCGTCTGGGCAACCGCTTGGCGGGCTTGATCGGGGCAGGGGACGGTGAAGTCGTGGTGACCGATACCACCTCGATCAACCTGTTCAAAGTGCTCAGCGCTGCCTTGCGCGTACAGGCCAGCAGGTCGCCGCAGCGGCGGGTGATCGTCAGCGAATCGAGCAATTTCCCGACCGACCTGTACATCGCCGAAGGCCTCGCGCAAATGCTGCAACAGGGTTACACCCTGCGCCTGGTCGACAGTCCTGAACAGTTGCCGCAAGCGATTGACCAGGACACGGCGGTGGTCATGCTCACCCACGTCAACTACAAGACCGGCTACATGCACGACATGCAGGCCCTGACCGCGCTGACCCACGAATGTGGCGCGCTGGCCATCTGGGACCTGGCCCACTCAGCGGGCGCGGTACCGGTCGACCTGCATCAGGCGGGTGCCGACTACGCGATCGGCTGCACCTACAAGTACCTCAACGGCGGGCCGGGCTCGCAGGCCTTTGTCTGGGTGTCGCCGCAGTTGTGCGATCTGGTGCCGCAGCCACTGTCCGGCTGGTTCGGCCATTCGCGACAGTTCGCCATGGAGGCGCATTACGAGCCGAGCAGCGGCATCGCGCGCTACCTGTGCGGCACCCAGCCGATCACCTCGTTGGCGATGGTCGAGTGTGGCCTGGACGTGTTCGCCCAGACCGACATGGCCAGCCTGCGGCGCAAATCCCTGGCGCTGACCGACCTGTTCATCGAGTTGGTCGAGCAGCGTTGCGCGACTCACGAACTGACACTGGTCACGCCGCGTGAGCACGCCAGGCGTGGCAGTCACGTCAGCTTCGAACACCCCGAAGGTTATGCGGTGATCCAGGCCCTGATCGACCGTGGCGTGATCGGTGACTACCGCGAGCCGCGCATCATGCGTTTCGGTTTCACCCCGCTGTACACGACCTTCACCGAAGTCTGGGATGCCGTGCAGATTCTCGGCGAGATCCTCGACCAGAACACCTGGTCGCAAGCGCGATATCAAGTTCGCCACAGCGTGACCTGAACCTTGCGGCGTGCCGGTCCAGCCGCGGGTTTTTCCCGCGGCGGGCTTTCGCTCGCCCATACACCAGTTCTGCAAACACAATAATAAGGAGCACGCAGAATGAAACCGTCCCTCTGGCCTGCCTTGCCGCTCGCCATTTCCAGTTGTCTTGGGCAAATGGCCTATGCCGCCACTGACAACGGGTTTGTCGAAGACAGCAGCCTGACCCTGACCAACCGCAACTTTTATTTCTACCGCAACAACCTCAACAACCCGGGCGGCCAGAACTATCGGGACGAGTGGGCCCACGGGATCATGCTCGATTACCGCTCCGGCTACACCGAGGGAACGCTGGGGTTCGGGGTCGATGCCTATGCGCAGTTGGGCATCAAGCTCGACAGTGGCAAGGGCCGCACGGGCACGGGTTTGCTGCCGGTCGATTCCGCTGGCAATCCCGAGGATGAGTATTCCGAAGCCGGTGGTGCGGTGAAGGCGCGGATTTCCCGGACCGAGCTCAAGTACGGCAACCTGACACCGCTCAATCCGGTGTTCGGCACCGGCAATGCGCGACTGTTCACCAGTGTCGCCACCGGCTTTCAGCTGACCAGCAATGAGCTCGAGGCATTGAAACTGGACATCGGCCACTTCACCGCCGGCAACGACAATAACTCGACCAATGCCGATGGCGCGCTCAAAGCGCTGTACGCCGGTGTGGAAACCCGCAGTGTCGATTACCTGGGCGGCAGCTATGCGCTGAGCGATCAGTTGAGTGTCAGCCTCTACGGCTCGCAGTTCACCGACATCTGGCGGCAGTACTACGGCAACGCCAACTACACCTTTGCACTGGGCGAAGGCCAGTCGCTGAACCTGGATTTCAATCTCTACCGCACCAACGACAGCGGCGACAGCCTGGCCGGCAAGATCGACAACACCACCTGGTCGCTGTCCACCGCGTACACCTTCGGCGCCCATCGCCTGACCCTGGCGTACCAGCGGGTCGATGGCGACGAACCGTTCGATTACCTCGGCTTCGACCAGCAGCCAGGCACGTCGATCTTTCTCGCCAACTCGATTCAGGTCCTCGACTTCAACGCCCCCAACGAACGCTCCTGGCAACTGCGTTATGACCTGGACATGGCGCCGTTCGGCATCCCGGGCCTGAGCTTCATGTCGCGCTACGTCAGTGGCGACCACATCGACGACAGTCATTATGACGGTGGGCCCAATGGTACCTATGGGCGTTATGGCGATGACGGCAAGCGCTGGGAGCGCGACATCGAAGCGCGCTACGTCGTGCAATCGGGCAAGGCCAGGGACCTGTCGGTGCGCATACGCCAGGCCAGTGTACGTTCCACCGCACAGGTCGCCCGCGCCGACACCACCGACAACAACGAAGTGCGCGTCATCATCGAGTATCCACTGAGTATTTTCTGATCCGTGTCCTGCTGTGCGTGGCTGATCCCCACGGCAAAAAACAACAACGTGCTCTTCAAGAAAGACAACATCCAGAGGACATACAAATGACCGACAACGCCGGTTTCGAAACGATATCCAACCGTGAACACGGCCTGCGGCGTCAGCTGACGTCGGGGCAGATGAGCATGATCGCCATTGGTGGTGCGATTGGCACCGGGTTGTTCATGGGCAGCGCCTATGCCATCGGTTATGCCGGGCCGAGCGTGCTGCTCAGCTATGGGATTGGCGCAATCATCACCTTGCTGCTGATGGGCTGCCTGGCGGAAATGACCGTGGCCCATTCGACCTCGGGTTCGTTCGGTGCCTACGCCGAGTTTTATGTCAGCCCGCTGGCCGGGTTCCTGGTGCGCTATGCCTATTGGGCGGCGATTGTGCTCGCGGTCGGTACGGAAGTGACGGCGGTGGCGATGTACATGAAGTACTGGTTTGCCAACGTGCCGGAGTGGATCTGGATCGTCTCGTTCTCCAGCGTGTTGATCGTGCTCAATGCTATCAGCGTGAAGACCTTCGGCACCTTCGAGTACTGGTTCTCGACCATCAAGATCGGCGCGATTGTCGGTTTCATCATCCTGGCGGTGTACGTGGTGTTCGGTTCCGGCAACCCGGAGTACGGCGTGCACAATTACACGGCTCACGGCGGCTTCTTCCCCAATGGCCTGCAAGGGATGTGGGTAGCGGTGATCGTGTCGATCTTCAGCTACCTGAGCGTGGAGATGATTGCGGTGGCCGCCGGTGAGGCGAAGGACCCGGAGCAAGCGGTGAAAAAAGCCTTTCGCGGGACTATCGTGCGATTGGTGGTGTTCTACCTGCTGACCCTGGCGTTGATGCTGGCGATCGTGCCGTGGGTCCAGGCCGGTCATGCCCAGAGTCCGTTCGTCACGGTGATGCAAGCCATCGGCATTCCAGGCGCCACCGGCGTGATGAATTTCGTGATCCTGATTGCCGCGTTGTCAGCGATGAACAGCCAGTTGTACATCACCACGCGCATGATGTTCAGCCTGTCGCGTGCCGGCTATGCGCCAAAATCCATGGGGGTGCTGAGCAAGACCGGGATCCCGTTGAACGCACTGTTGCTCTCCAGTTCAGGTATCGCCCTGGCGACCTTGCTCAACATCCTGTACCCGGAGAGCTCGTTCACCCTGATGATGGCGATCTCGATGTTCGGCGCGATCTTTACCTGGTTCATGATCTTCCTCACGCACTACTGTTTCCGTCGTTATCACCAGCGTAATGGCAACCGCAAACTGTCGTTCCGCATGCGTCTGTTTCCCTTCAGCACACTGCTGGGGTTGGTCCTGATGGGGGCGGTGATGATCACGACCTACTTCACCGAAGCCTTCAAGATGACCCTGGTGTTCGGCGTGCCGTTCCTGTTGGTGCTGTCGATTGTCTATGGCATTTTCTTCAGGAAAACCAGGGCGGTTGCGGTGCTGAGTGCGCAGCCCAAGCTCTAGCCTGAAGGGGGCTCCGCCATGGCGGGGCTTCCTGGTTTTCGGGGGGGCGCCGAGGGT
>NZ_JAHBDR010000094.1:0-31518 GCF_019956575.1 Pseudomonas sp. A-R-19 | reverse complement strand
CGCGAAGGCGGTGTGTCAGGCAATTGCAATGTCGACTGACACTCCGCCTTCGCGAGCAAGCCCGCTCCCTCAGGGGGGGAAAAGGGTTGTTTCAGTAGAGTCCGGGGATCAGTCGCCAGGTGCGGCTGTAGTAGGCGTCGTATTCGCTGCCGAACTGCGCCCGCAACAAGGCTTCCTCCGAATGAATCCGGGCGATCAGCGGGATCAGCGTCAATGCGGCCAGCAACAGGCCGACGCTCGATCGAAAGGCCAGCGCCCAGCCCACGGCAATGACCATCATCCCCAGATAACTGGGGTTGCGCAGGTTGCGGTAAATACCTTCGGTGACCAGGCGATGCCCCGGCTGGATGGCCACCAGTCCGCTGAAGCGCTTGCCCAGCACAAACACCGGCCACAACCGCAGCGCGCCGCCGACGATGAACAGCAGCGCCCCGAGCCAGCGCACGCCTTCACCACCGAAGGTCCAGAAATCGATGCGGTCGGTGTAGGCCGGCACAAATCCGCTCAGCAAACCGATCACGCCGAAGGCCGGAATGACCCAGCGATTGGCCCGGTCTTCGCGTTCCCCCGAACTCAGGTTGACCTCGGTGAACAGTGACGCGACGGCCATGATCAGGGTGGCGAGGGCAACGACGACCAGTGAGCCGTGGCTGAAATAAGCCGCGAAACCACCCAGTCCCCATATCGCCAAGGCGAGGTAGGCGAGGGTGCTGACGACAGCGAAAAGCGCCAGTTTGGCCGAGATTTTCATAAGTACCTCACACGCGCAGTAACGCCTCCTGTCATTGTAGGAGCTGGCTTGCCAGCGATGGCGTTTCCAGAACTCAACCCATCCTTCAGAGGCAATCGCCGGCAAGCCGGCTCCTACACAGATATCTCTGCCCTGGCATTGCGCCGAATCACCTGTGGCGGTTGACCGAAAACCCGCAGGAAGGTTTCGCGCAGGCGACGACGGTCGCTGAACCCGGTTTCCAGGGCGATCTGGTCGAGGGTCAGGCGTCCGCGTTCAAGCATCTGTCGCGCCGCTTCCAGACGCAGGTTTTCGATGGCCTTGGCCGGCGATTGCCCGGTTTCGGCGCGAAACGCCCGGCTGAATTGTCGGGGGCTGAGGTTGGCCACTTGTGCCAGTTGTTCCACCGAAAGCGGCTGGGCGAGGTGTTCCCGGGCGTAGCCGAGCACGGTTTGAATGCGGTCGGATTTCGGCTCCAGCTCCAGCAGCGCCGAGTGCTGCGACTGGCCGCCCGCGCGGCGGTGGTACATCACCAGTTTCTGCGCCACGGCCCGGGCCAGCTCGGCACCGTGGTCCTTTTCCACCATGGCCAGTGCCAGGTCGATACCCGCTGTCATGCCGGCGGAGGTCCAGATCGAACCGTCGATCACATAGATGCGATCGGCCTCGACCTTGATCGCTGGAAACCGCGCCTGCAGTTCCCGGGCGTAGGCCCAGTGGGTGGTGGCCCGCCGCCCGTCGAGCAGGCCGGCCTGGGCCATGACGAATGCCCCGGAGCAGATCGACGCCGTCCTGCGCGCCGTGTTGATGCTGGCCCGCAGGTAATCCAGCACGGCCTCGGGTGCCTGTTCGACGATGGAGTCGCCGCCGACCACGATCACCGTGTCGAACATGCGCCCGTCGAATGCCTCGGTGCCGACGCTCAAGCCGCCGGAGGCGCGCAGGTTGTGGCCGTGTTCGGACAACACGCGCACGTCATACAGAGCCTCTGCGGCACTGAAATTGGCGTACTCGAACACCGGCATGGCGGCCAGCGCCATGGACTGGAACCCCTCGAAAACCACGAACGCCACGCTGATCATCGGCCTGTCCTCAAATGCTTGTGTCCTAAAAACGTACTTTAAACGTCATTTGAGACAAGCGTAAGTGCCTTTATAACAGTGTGCACCCGGCGAATCTCTCGCCTCACCGTAGAGGAATTGCACCATGGCACTCTCATCCAAAGGCACCGCACTGATCACCGGCGCTTCTTCGGGCATTGGCGCGGTGTATGCCGATCGCCTCGCCCGGCAGGGTTACGACCTGATCCTGGTGGCCCGCAGCCAGGGCAAGCTCAACGCCCTGGCCAATCATTTGAGCGACGAAACCGGGCGCACCGTGGAGGTGGTGGCCGCCGACCTGACGAACAGGGTGGATTCGCTGCGGGTCGAACAGATCCTGCGCAGCGACGCCAGCATCAGCTTGCTGGTCAACAACGCCGGGGTCGGTGGCGTCATGCCGCTGCTCGGCAGTCCCGTGGACGACATGGAGGCGATGATCAGCCTCAACGTGACGGCGTTGATGCGCCTGGCCTATGCCGCCGTACCCGGCTTCGTCGCCCGGGGCAGCGGCACCGTAATCAATATCGCCTCGATCGTCGCCACCGCCCCGGAAATCCTCAACGGCGTGTACGGCGGGACCAAGGCGTTCGTCCTGGCGCTGAGTCAGTCGATGCAGCATGAGCTGGCGGACAAAGGCGTGCGCATCCAGGCGGTGCTGCCGGGGGCGACCGCCACCGATTTCTGGAGCGAGGCCGGCAACCCGGTGGAAAACCTGCCGAAGGAAATCGTCATGTCCGCCGAGGACATGGTCGATGCCGCGCTCGTTGGTCTGGCGGCCGGCGAAGTGGTAACCATCCCGGGCCTGCACGATGGCGACCAGTGGGACCGTTACGAGGCCCAGCGCCAGACGCTGTCCGGGTTGTTTGGCAACTGCGAGGCGGCGCCGCGTTATCGCTGAGACGATTGCCCCGGGTCCGGGTGAACTAAGCTTGGGAGAGAGGACCGTTCACCGCTGGCTCGTGGCAGCTCGACGAGCCGGTGGCGTGTAACAGGAGCCCATATGCTGCACATCCGCACGCCCCTGATCCTGCACCCTGGCCTGTCGACCCCGACCCGGCGTATCTGGCTGAAACTGGAAAACCTGCAACCTGGCGGCTCGTTCAAAATACGTGGCATCGGATTGCTGTGCAGCCGTGCGGCGCAGCAGGGCAAGCGCAAGGTGGTCTGTCCCTCCGGCGGCAACGCGGGGCTGGCCACGGCCATGGCCGCGGCATGCCTGGGGCTCAAGGCCTGCATCGTGGTGCCGCACACCACCCCGCAAAGCACCCGGACGCGGATCAGCAATACCGGCGCCGAGGTGATCGTGCACGGCAAGGTCTGGGACGAAGCCAATCAACGGGCACGGGAACTTGCCGAGGACCCGCGCTGTGAATTTGTGCCGGCCTTCGACCACCCGCTGTTGTGGGAAGGGCACAGCACCATGGTCGATGAAATCCTTGAAGACTGCCCGCCGGTGGATGTGCTGGTGACATCGGTCGGCGGCGGTGGCTTGCTGGCGGGGCTGCTCACCGGTCTGATTCGTCATCGGCACACCGATTGCCGCATCGTCGCCTGCGAAACTGCAGGCGCGGCGTCGTTCGCCGCGGCGGTGGCGGCCGGGTACCCGGTCAAACTGCCGAAAATCGACACGGTCGCCACATCCCTGGGCGCCGCGCAAGTGGCGGCCTGGCCGGTCAGGCACATCGGCGCTTTTTCCCATGAATGCGTGGTGCTCAGTGATGATGACGCGATCATGGGCGTGGTGCGCTACGCCAATGATTTGCGCCAGCTGGTCGAGCCGGCGTGCGGGGTGTCATTGGCAATTGCCTACCTGGATCACCCGGCGATTGCCGACGCCCGTGACGTGGTGATCGTGGTCTGCGGCGGGGTGAGTATCAACGCGCAACTCGTGGCCGGGTGGGCACGCATGTCCACTGGCACGCAAGCCAGGTAGGGCTGCAAACGCTATCCCGGTGTTACAAGCCCCACCGCTGGCGATGACGGTCTTCAGTGATCGGTGGCAACGCCTTCCTGGACGAGGATGGCGCGGGCCAGGTCTTCGTCGCTTACGTTGTTGAGCGCAGGATTGTCCTGACGGACTTTTTTCAACACCGCCTCCAGATAAGCACCACGAATCGCACCGCCACTGGCCACGAAGCTGGAGGCGTCATCCCGGGCGGGAATCATGAGTTTGTGGTCTTTGAACGTCGAGTACAGCGAGGCGGAAACCCCGGCGGAAGTGGCGACGTCACCCGCATCCACTTTGGCTAGAGCCGAGCCTGCGGGCAAACAAAGTACCAGCGTAGAAATGATAAACAGACGGCGCATGACGGTGTCCTCCGACAGCATGAAGCATAAGGGAAGTACCACATAGTTTAGGATGCGCGGCGGCCACCGAGAGTTCCCTGATGCTGTCGACTCTGCGTTTGGACGGGTGGTTTCATGGCCTTGCCGCTGGCGATTTTCTCCGGCCTGATCGACTATCTACAGCCAGAACAGGTGTGAGAGGGCAGGGACGTTGAACGTCGATATCCAAAGCGTGGTGATCGGGGCCGGTGTCGTCGGGCTGGCTGTAGCCAGGGCCCTGGCCATGAGCGGCCGGGAAGTGCTTGTGGTCGAGGCCGGTGCGGGCATCGGCACGGGTGTCAGCTCACGAAACTCGGAAGTGATTCACGCCGGCATCTATTACCCGAGCGGCAGTCTCAAGGCCCGGTTGTGCGTGGAGGGTAAGCAGCGTCTCTATGCGTTTTGCGATGAACATGGCGTTGAATACCGGCGCGTCGGCAAGCTGATCGTGGCCACTGATGAGCAGCAGTATTCGGCTTTGCAGCGTCTGTTGGAGCAGGGGCGCCTCAATGGTGTCGATGACCTGCAATGGCTGGATGGCCCGCAGGCCCGGGCGCTTGAACCGGCGTTGTCCTGCGTCGCGGCGCTGTGGTCGCCGTCTACCGGCATTGTCGATTCCCACGCCCTGATGCTGGCGCTTCAGGGCGATGCCGAAAGGTTTGGCGCGACGCTCGCCCTGCACACGCCGTTGCTGTCGGCCCGTTGCAGGGAGCAGGGCTTCGAACTGCACATGGGCGGCAGCCAACCCATGACCCTGCGCTGCCGCGAATTGATCAACTGTGCGGGGCTGTCCGCTCCCGAAGTGGCGCGCGCTATTGTCGGTCTGCCTGGGTCATTCATTCCCGAGGCGCATTTGTGCAAGGGCAGTTATTTCAGTTTCAGCGGCCGGGCGCCGTTTCGCCACCTGGTGTATCCGGCCCCGGAGAGCGCGGGACTGGGCGTGCACATGACGCTCGACCTGGGTGGGCAGGCGCGCTTCGGGCCGGATGTCGAATGGGTCGAGCACATTGATTACCGCGTCGAACCCTGCCGGGCCGAGGGGTTTTATCAGGCGATCCGCCGTTATTGGCCAGATTTGCCGGACAACAGCCTGCAACCGGCCTACAGCGGCATTCGCCCGAAAATCACCGGGCCGACGGAACCGGCCGCCGACTTTCTTATCAGCGGATGCGCCGAACATGGCGTGCCGGGACTGGTGAATCTGTTCGGCATCGAATCACCGGGGCTGACCAGTTCCCTGGCGCTCGCCGGGCACGTGGTGAAGCGCCTGAACGACCGATGATCAGTGCTGGCGCTGCTTTGCGGTCATCGGGTCTATGCTAGGGAGTGCGCTTACTGCCATCGGAGAACTCTGATGATCACCGTACGCACTGCCTGTCTGCTGGCCGATTACAAGCGCTGGGCCAATCAGCGCCTGTTTGACAGCCTTGCGGCACTTCCTCCGGGCGAAGTCAAAAAAGAACGAGTGTCGGTGTTCAAAAACATGATCGGCACCCTCAATCACGTCTATGTGGTCGATTGCATCTGGCGGGCGCACCTTGAAGGCCGGGGGCATGGCTTCAAGACTTCGCACGACCTGCTGCATGCCAACCTGTCCGAACTGCGCATGGCGCAAAAAGAAATCGATCGCTGGTACTGCGACTGGAGCGCCCGGCAAACCGATGCCTCCCTGGACAAGCCCGTGGAGTTCACCTTTGTCTCGGGCGAAAACGGCGTCATGAGCGCCGGCGCGATGCTGATGCACGTGGTCAACCACGCCAGCTATCACCGTGGCTGGGTGGTGCAGATGTACTTCGAGATCCCGGCCATGCCACCGGTCACCGACATGCCGGTGTACCTGCGCGAATCGGAACCGGTGGTCCTGCACTCGATCAATGCCCCGACAGTGGCGCCGCCATGTGCTGTGCAATTTTCGAGCGCAACCAGCGTTCTGCCGGATCGTTATCGTTGACCCCGTTCCAGTCGTCGGACAGGCCGATGCGAAACACATCGCGGCTGGTGGACGGCTCGAAATCCTTGGCCTGGCTGACCGCCCCGGAAATGGTGTCCATCGCCGGCTGCAGTTCCTTGAGAATCTGCAACGCCCGCGGGGTTGGCTCCAGGGTTCGTCCGTTGCGCACCAGCAACGGGTCGTCGAACAGATCGCGCAACTTGGCCAGCGACGCGCTGACGGCGGGTTGGCCGAGGGCTCGCAGGGGGCGGAGGTGTTTTCAGTAAAGCACCAATCCCTGCGCAATCTGCAGTTCGCTGATGACCTGTGGGAGCGGGCTTGCTCGCGAAGAGGGCGTGTCAGTGACTTCAATGTTGGCTGACCTGCCGCTTTCGCGAGCAAGCCCGCTCCCACACTGGATCTCCAGCGAGCAAGAATACTGGGTACGACATCAATCAACTGTGGGAGCGGGCTTGCTCGCGAAGAGGGCGTGTCAGTGACTTCATTGTTGCCTGACCTGCCGATTTCGCGAGCAAGTCCGCTCCCACAGGTTCATGGGGTGGATTCAGGTTCTGTCAGCACTTTCCTGAATGTCTCCACCAGCGGCCGCAAGTTGACCCGGTGCCACGCCGCCCACAGCGGTCTGGTGAAGGCAATCCACGGCACTTCCCGCAGCACCACGCCTGGCGGGGCATTACGGCTCAAGCCTTTCTGAATCATGGCGATGCCCAGGCCCGAGGCCACCAGAGCCATTGCCGTGAAGGGACCGGTGGCTTCCATGCGGATATCGGGGGTGAAGCCTGCGCGGATACAGGCGCTGACGAAGTTTTCGCGGCTGGTGATGTTCTGGTGGTGTTGCACGCCGATCCACTCCTGGCCGGCGAGATCCTCCGGAGTCAGCACGCTCTGCTGCGCCAGTGGATGGTGCTCGGGCAGGGCCAGCAGCATCGGGTCGTCCAGCACCTGAAAACCCAGCAAGTCCGGGTCGTCATCCGTCGGCGGCTCACTGACCAGGGCAATATCGAGGCTACGCTGGCGCAAGCCCTCAAGTTGGTCGGCCGAGCTTTGGTTGTACAGCGCCACGTGTACGTTCGGCCGGTCGATCCGCAATACGCGCAAGGCATTGGGCAGCACGCCAGCGTGCATGGCGTTTTCGATGTAGCCGATGCACAAGCCGCCTTCTTCGCCGCGCCCCAGGCGTTTGCCGAGGGATTCCAGGCGACTGGCGTGGGTCAGCAGGGCGCGGGTTTCGGCGAGGAAGGTCTGGCCATCGCCGGCAAGCCGGCTCCTACAGGGTTACTGATAATCGAGAGGATTCATCCATGAGCTTGAAAGACAAACTGCCCGGCGCGCTGGGCTTCGGCACCGCACCACTGGGCAACATGTTCCGCGCTATCCCGGAAGAGGAAGCGCAGGCGACTGTCCACGCCGCCTGGGACGCCGGCGTGCGGTACTTCGATACCGCGCCGTTCTACGGTTCGGGCCTGTCGGAGATTCGTCTTGGCGCCGCGTTGTCGCGCTACAACCGTGACGACTATGTGCTCAGCAGCAAGGTCGGCCGGGTGATTCTCGATGAAATCGAAGACGCCGCTGCCCGTGACCTCGGCGAGAAGAGCGGGGTGTTCGAACACGGCCTGCCGAACAAGATCGTCAACGACTACAGCGCCGACGCGACCCTGCGTTCGATCGAGGACAGCCTCAAGCGCCTGCAAACCGATCGCCTGGACATCGTCTGGGTGCATGACATCGCCCAGGATTTCTACGGCGATCAGTGGCTGGAGTACTTCAACCAGGCCCGTACCGGTGCCTTCAAAGTGCTGACCCGCCTGCGTGAAGAAGGCGTGATCAAGGGCTGGGGCCTGGGCGTTAACAAGGTTGAGCCCTGCGAGCTGACCCTTGATCTGAGCGAGGCGCAACCGGACGGTTTTCTGCTGGCGGGTCGCTACACTCTTCTCGATCATGATCGCGCCTTGCAGCGCTTGATGGACGCCGCCCTGGCGCAGAACGTCGAGATCGTGGTCGGCGGTCCCTACAGCTCGGGCATCCTGGCCGGTGGCGCACACTTCGAGTACCAGAAGGTCAGCCCGGCGATCACCGGCAAGGTCGAGCAGATCAAACGCATCGCCGCGGCCCACGGTGTCGATATCAAGGCAGCAGCGTTGCAATTCTCGTTGGCTAACCCGGCGGTGGCGGCGGTGATTCCGGGTTCCAGCCGCCCGCAGCGGATTGCCGAAGACGTGGCGGCGTTGTCGGCGGTGATTCCCGCGGCATTCTGGCAAGCGATGCGTGAGGCGAAGCTGGTTTCCGAGCGCGCACCCTTGCCCCTCATTGGAGCTTGAGCATGAAGATTGATTTGAGCGGAAAATTGGCAATCGTCAGTGGCAGTACCGCCGGCATTGGCCTGGGCATCAGCCAGGCACTGGCCGAGGCGGGCGCCACGGTGGTGGTGATCGGCCGCGACACGGCCAAGGTCGAGCAGGCGCTGGCGAGCATTCGTCAACGCGTTCCCGCTGCGCAATTGCGTGGGGTGACCGCCGACCTCGGCACCGCCGAAGGCGCCGAGATATTGTTCGCCGCCGAACCTCGGGTGGACATCCTGGTGAACAACCTCGGGATCTTCAACACGGTGGATTTCTACGACGCCCCGGACAGCGAATGGGCGCGCTTCTACGAAGTCAACGTGATCTCCGGCGTGCGCCTGTCGCGGCATTACACACCGGACATGGTCAAGCAGGGCTGGGGGCGGGTGATCTTCCTGTCTTCGGAATCCGGCGTGGCGACGCCGGCGGACATGATCAACTACGGCGTGACCAAAAGCGCCAACCTGGCCGTGTCCCATGGATTGGCCAAACGCCTGGCCGGCACCGGTGTGACGGTCAATGCGATCTTGCCCGGCCCGACCTTTACCGATGGCCTTGAGGAGATGCTCAAGGACGCCACCGCTGAATCCGGGCGCAGCGCCCGGGACGAAGCCGATGCATTCGTGCGCAAGGCCCGGCCGACGTCGATCATCCAGCGCGTGGCGGATGTCGAGGAAGTCGCCAACCTGGTGGCCTACATTGCTTCGCCGTTATCCTCGGCCACCACCGGCGCTGCCTTGCGGGTCGACGGCGGTGTGGTCGACAGCCTGGCCATCTGAACCTTATTGATTAGAGAGAGCATTTCATGGCAACTGCATCAGCAACGATCGAAGTCCCGGCCTCGGCCGATCAGGTCTGGCAATTGATTGGCGGATTCAACTCGCTGCCGGACTGGCTGCCGTTCATTCCCAAGAGTGAACTCAGCGAAGGCGGGCGCGTGCGCCGACTGGAAACCAGCGATGGCGCGGTGGTGGTCGAGCGTTTGCAAGTGTTTGACAACGCGGGTCAAACCTACAGCTACTCGATTTTGCAGGCACCCTTTCCGGCGACTGATTATCTGGCGACGATCAAGGTCGAGGCGCAAGGCGAGGGCGCGCGGGTGACCTGGTCCGGGCGGTTTGAACCGGTGGGTGTGAGCAACGAGGAAGTGGAGGCGTTGTTTACCGGCATCTATCAGGGTGGGCTTGAGGCGCTGCGGGCCAATTACCCGGCTTGATCCACGCAGCGGAAATCACCACCAATCCCCTGTAGGAGCGAGCCTGCTCGCGATGGACGCAAGGTCGACGCGTTGAATCAGACTGCACGCGTTATCGTTGACGTCCATCGCGAGCAGGCTCGCTCCTACAGGGATTCAATTTCAGGCTTGAGGAATCAGGCTCTCCCGACAATCGAGCACCAGCCGCGCGCCACCCAGTTCGCTGCTGCCCACCTCAAGTGTAAAACCGTGCAGGCTGACAATCGCCGCGACGATGGACAGTCCGAGCCCGAAGCCGCTTTTCTGATTGCCCGCCTCGGCGCGATAGAAGCGCTGGAACACCGCCTCGCGTTCTGCCTCGGGAATGCCCGGGCCGGAGTCGAGCACTTCGATCCGCGTGTGCCCGCCGGCATTGACCCCGCGCAAGATCACCGCGCCACCGGGCGGGGTGAATTTGATCGAGTTGCTCAGCAGGTTCGCCAAGGCTTCGAACAGCAGTGCCCGGTCGCCATTGAGGGGTGGCAAGGAGGCGGGCAGGTGCAGTTGGAACACCAGCCCATCGTCTTCGGCCAGGGGCAGATAGAACTCATGCAGCTCCTGCAACAACGCCACCGGGTCCACTTGCACGAAACCGGAGCGGCGCTGGCGGTCTTCCAGTTCGGAAATCCGCAGCAAACCACGGAAACGCGCCATCAGCGTATCGGCCTCGGCCAGTACCAGATCCAGTTGCATGGCCTGCGGCGAGCCTTCGCCGGCTTGCTGTTGCATGCGGTAAAGCTGCGCGCGCAGACGAGTCAGGGGCGTACGCAGGTCATGGGCGATGTTGTCGCACACGCCCTTGACCTCGTTCATCAGGCGCTCGATGCGTTCGAGCATGGCGTTGACGATGGCGGCGAGCATGTCCAGTTCGTCACGCCGATTGGACAGTGGCAACCGCCGGCTCAGGTCACCCGCGACGATGGCTTCGGCACTGGCCTGAATCCCGCGAATGCGCCGCAACGGCCGGCGTCGCAGCAAGTACCAGCCGACGATGCCCGGAATGATGGTCAGGGTCACTCCCCAGAACAGGGCGTGAAGAATGATCCGGGTCACGGCGAACAGCGAACCGTTGTCGCGCACCAGCACCAGCCAGCGGCCGTCGAGGGTGCGGGTCGCCACGGCGTCGCAACTGTCGGCGGGCAGCGTCTGGTCGTCGGTGTCGTCGGAGGCATCGCAGTCGCGCAGCATGTGGATCTTGCCATCGAGCGGCAGGCCGTCCGGAATGTAGCGCAGGGCACCGCTGAGGTAGCGATGTTGGGCATCGAACAGGCCGTAGGCGTCGATGCCACGGATGTCGAAGGTCATGCTGACGGCGAGGGCGTCCACCAGTTGCTCGCCGGAGAAGCGCGAAAACAGGTGCTGGCGCTGCATCAGCGAATGCTTGGCGAGGTTGTCCAGGTAAGCGGAAACCTCGTAGTACATGACCCCCATGAGAATCCCGCTCCAGATCACGAACAGCGAGCTGTAGAGCGCCAGCAGTCGGCTGCTGGAGGAGCGCCAGCCTTTAGACGGGTTCGGCAATGACATAACCCGAGCCTCGCACGGTCCGAATCAGTGGGACATTGCCAGGCGGGTCGATCTTCTTGCGCAGACGACCGATGTGGACATCGATCAGGTTGGTGCCGGGGTCGAAGTGGTAACCCCAGACCTCTTCGAAAATCATCATCCGCGAGAGGATTTGCCCGGTGTTGCGCATCAAGAATTCCAGCAGCTTGTACTCGGTGGGCAACAGCGTCAGCAGTTGACCGTCGCGGCTGGCTTCGTGGCTGATCAGGTTCAGCTCCAGGTCCGCCACCCGCAGCGTGGTGGCCTGGGCGGTCACGGTGTTCTGCCGGCGCAGCAGGACTTCGACCCGGGCGGCCATTTCATCGGTGGCGAAGGGTTTGGTCAGGTAGTCGTCACCACCGGCGCGCAAGCCGCGCACGCGCTCATCGACGTCGGACAGTGCGCTGATCATCAGGATCGGCGTGGCCACGCCCATGGTCCGCAGCGTGGTGACAATCGCCAGGCCATCGAGCTCGGGCAACATGCGATCGAGGGTGATCAGGTCATAGTTGCCGCTGACAGCACGCTCCAGCCCTTCGCGGCCATTGTCGACCCAGTCGACGTCGAGGCCGTGGTTACTCAGTTCGGCGACAATTTCCCGGGCGGTCACGGCGTCGTCTTCGATGGTCAAGATGCGGGTCATAAGGCTGGCCTGATAAGCAGTTCAATACGAAGTTGCAAGCATTTTGCCAAGAATTGTCCGCGACTTAATAAATTAACTTTCATCTGGCTGGGGTCGCTGTTCGATACGTTGATATCATTGGGCCATAACTTCGATGGGGGGCTGCATTGTGCGTAAATCGATCCGGTATGGCTGGATGCCGATTTGTCTGTTGCTGTTCAGTGTTTTCAGTTCAGCGGCCTGGGCTGGCAATACACCCTGCTCCGGCAAGAAAGGTGGAATCGATCGATGTGATGGCGACCTGTTCCTGTGTAACGACGGCTCCATCAGCGGCTCGAAAAAAAGTTGCTCGGCCATGTTCGGCGGTCAGACCCAGGCACGTCCACAAGCGTTTATCCAGGACACGCAAGGCTGCTCCTGTGGCACCGGTTCGTTTTGTACCGGCCCCAGAGGGGGCGTTTACTGCCTGACCCCCAGTGGCAACAAGAGCTATAAGCGCAAATAACCCATGCATAAAACCCGTCAGGGCAACCTGTTCGTTGCAATATGCATGGGTTCAGGAAGTTCAAACTTCCTAAGTGATTGAAGCACAACGGTTTATTTAAAGTGCGCGACTGGCACGGTGACTGCAATTCCTTCCTTGAAGAGTTGTAACACCATCTTTCTGCCTGGAGCGATAAAACAATGAATAGATCCTCTGATGGTTTCTATCCTGCCATGGACGAGTCCACCACGCTGTCCGGCGTGTCCTGGGGAGCGATTTTCGCGGGTGCCGCTGCTGCGGCGGCGTTGTCGCTGATCCTGGTGTTGCTCGGTTTCGGCCTAGGTTTTTCGGCGGTATCGCCCTGGGCCAATGAAGGCGTGAGCGCCAAAGGCCTGGGGATCTCGACCATTGTCTGGCTGGCTTTTACCCAGATCATCGCTTCCGGACTTGGCGGTTACATCGCCGGGCGGCTGCGGGTGAAGTGGGCGTACATGCATGGCGATGAAGTTTACTTTCGCGACACGGCCCATGGTTTTCTGGCCTGGTGCGTGGCGACGCTGGTGACGGCCACGCTGGTCGCCGGCTCGGTCAGCAGCCTGGTGGGCGGTGGCGTGCAGGCCGGGGCGAACATGGTCGGTGGAGCGGCGAGTGCCGCGACGCAAGCCGTGGGCACTGCGGCGGGCAATACCAATAGCGATCAATACGGTTACTTCGTTGACAGCCTGTTCCGTGATGATCGTCCGGGTGCCGTCAGCGATGATGCGGCCCGGGGTGCCGTCACCCGGATCTTTGTACGTTCCCTGAGCATGAATGGACTGGCCAGCGAAGACCGGACTTATCTGGCGCAACTGGTCGCGCAGCGGACCAACCTGACTCAGGCCGACGCCGAACGTCGTGTCGATGAGGTGTATGCCCGCACCCAAAAAGCCGTGGCCGATGCCAAGCAAGCCGCACAAGAGGCTGCCGACACGGCCGCCAAAGTGGCAGCGTGGACCACGCTGTGGATGTTCGTTGCGCTGTTGGCCGGTGCGTTTTTCGCCAGCCTTGCCGCGACCTTCGGCGGTCGCCGTCGGGATGCGGTGGTGTATCTGGAAACCGACGCTTACGTCACCACGATTCCTGTTCGCTAACCCAGGAGAATCATCATGCGTTCATTACTGCTGTTCTTTCTCGGCGTGCCGATCCCGATCATTATTTTGATTGCGTTGTTTGTGCATTGAATTAACTGCCGCTTCTTCCCTTGGGTGAAGCGGCGTTTTTGCTGAAGCCATCGCGAGCAAGCTCGCTCCTACAGGGATATGCGGGCTTGCTCCGGGCGGCGTTCCGACGAAGACGTTAGATCAGGCAAAGCGAATCTATCTATTCGATCGGTGTACTCAAAAACACCTCAAGTCCTTCGGCATACGCAGTGAATGCGGCGATTCGCGGAAACTGCGCCGCACTCACCTGGTCCGGCACCACCAGGTTGGTGAAGCTCCAGGCTACGGCGAGGGTGATGCCGTCCTGCTCAATCGAGCCGTCAGTCTTCAGCGGCTGTTTTTCCAGCTCCCGTTCCAGCGCCGAATAGGCCGCCACCAGCTGTCCTTCGACCCGCTGCACCCAAGGTTTGAATTGAATTTCCGCCGGCCGCAGGTTGCGCTCGTAGTAAAGCTGCACGGATTTTTCGCTGGCGGCCAAGGCCAGGCCAACCAGGCGCAACGCGCGCAGGCGCTGACTCGCTTCGACAGGCATCAGGCTGTTGTCGGCCAGGGTTTGCAGGTAATCGATGATCAGTGTCGAATCCATCAACACTTCACCATCCTCCAGCACCAGGGTGGGCGCCTTGACCACCGGGTTGATCAGCTGGAATTGTTCGAAGTGGCGGAACACCGAGACCGATTGATGTTCCAGGGTGATTCCCAGGCATTTGGCAGAAATGGCGACGCGCCTGACATAGGGCGAATCCAGCATACCGATCAGCTTCATGGTCCTTTCCTTTATATGGCCATTTCGGGAGGGACAACCTTAGCTGAGGTTCGCAGCCCTGCAAATGACAGTGAATATTGCCCGGTGCAGGCCGTTTGTCTTCTATATACCTCCGCTCGATTGAATTTCTTGCTATAAACGCACTCCGATTACCGCCTCAAAGCCTGCCGTAGAGCATTTTCAGGGCTTTGTCGGACAAATTCGCTGTCTTTTCAGTTGCTGAGGCCTCAAGTCGGCCTTAGACTGCCGCCCCTCGTAAATTGAGTGCCGGGTGGCGCTTGGAACAAACGGCGCCTTTCCGATGGCCTGCCCAGGTCTGCCGGAACGCTCCCTTATTCGCCTTAATGCACGTTTTTTTATAGAGATATCAATGACAAAGGACAAGTTGCTGGCCATGCCGGCGGATGACTACATGAATGCCGAGCAACATGCTTTTTTCTCCGAGCTGTTGCAGAACATGAAAGTCGAAACCCATGAGCGCATCGAACAGAACCGCATCGCCATCGAAAGCCTGGACACCCCGGCCGATCCGGCAGACGCGGCTTCGGTCGAAGAAGAGCGCACCTGGCTGGTAAACGCGATCGATCGCGATCAGCGCATGCTGCCTCAGTTGGAACAAGCCCTTGAGCGCATCAAGGAAGACAGCTTCGGCTGGTGCGACGACAGCGGCGAGGCGATTGGCCTCAAGCGCCTGCTGATCAGCCCGACCACCAAGTACTGCATCGAAGCTCAAGAGCGTCACGAGCAAATCGACAAGCACCAGCGTCAGGCCTGATTCTGCGAGGCAGCCCCTTTTTAACGGGGCGGCCCTGAAAAGATCGCAGCCTGCGCCAGCCCCCCTGCGCAATTGAAGCAGGGCGCTGGCGCAAGCTGCGATCTTTGTTTTGTGCTGTCTGCGATTTTCCCCCCCGGTTCTTCTATTGATCTGTTGCAACGTTCGCGACTAAAGGCTCATGGATAATGGCTTTATGGTGGCGTTTAATGCGAAGACAACAATTAGAAGTTTTCCGGGGTGACGATGATGACGAGAGACGGGTCTCTGGTTGCGGCAGTGCCTGCGCCAGTGCTGTTGCCGAAAAGCCGCTGGCTGGCACCGACGCTGCAAAGCATCGCCCTGATGCTGTTGTTATGTGGCATGACGCTGGGTGAATGGTCGCTCTACCTTGGCCTGCCCCTGGCCGTATTGATTATCTGGCTGCCTCGCCTGCGTTCGCGCGCGACCCCTGAGGCTGCTTCCCCCGACAACCCCGACGCCATCGGCGAGTTGACTCGCGATCTTTCCTACACCACCAGCCATAACGCGCTGTCAGCCGCCGGTGTGGCGTTTTCGGTTCGGCAACTGGCGGACAAGCTGCAATCGCAGCTCACGGCGGCGGCACAGATCGTCAACAACGCCGAGGTCATGATCACCACCGAACAGGCCACCTCGACACTCAGCCGCCAGGCGCTCAGTGCCGCCAGCGAGGCTCATCAAAGTGGTGCGGTCGGGCGTACGGAGCTGATCGAGTCCATCGCGCGCATGCATCAGCTCAGCCAGCGCGCCAGTAACAGCCGTGAACTGATCGAAGCCTTGAGCCTGCGCAGCGATGATATCCAGCGCGTGACCCTGGTGATTCAGTCCATCGCCAGCCAGACCAACCTGTTGGCGTTGAACGCAGCCATTGAAGCGGCGCGGGCGGGGGAGCACGGTCGCGGGTTTGCAGTGGTGGCCGACGAGGTCCGCGGGCTCGCCGCACGTACGGCGACCGCGACGGGAGAAGTGGGCGAGATGGTCGCCGATATCCGGCAACGCACGGCGCAGGTGGTGGAGCAGATCCGCCAACTGTCCAGCGACCTCGACACTGGCGTCGAACAAGTCGAACGGACGGGACAGCACCTGGAGAACATTGCTCGTCTGGCGGCCAGTGTCGAGTCCCAGGTCGGGGAAATCGCCCAAGGGGCCGACACCAACCGTGAGCAACTCGACAGCCTGTTTCACGCCATCGAACAGATGCGCAGCGATCTGGCGGTCAGCGACCAGCAGACTCAACGCCTGGCCCAGGCGGCGGTGCAAATGGAAGGGCAGGCCGAAACCATCAGCGAGCGTCTTGCCGAAGTGGGGCTGGATGACTATCACCAGCGAATCTATGACCTGGCCCGGGAAGGCGCGAGTCAGATTGCTGCGCGTTTCGAGGCGGATATCGATGCCGGTCGAATCAGTCTCGACGATCTGTTCGACCGCCATTACCAGACTATTGCCCATACCAGCCCGGCCAAGTACCAGACGCGTTTCGACCGCTACACCGATCAGGTTCTGCCAACGATCCAGGAGCCGTTGTTACCGCGCCACGAAGGATTGGTGTTCGCCATCGCCTGCACCCAGCAGGGTTATGTGCCGACCCATAACAACGCGTTCAGCCAACCGCTGACCGGGGACGCACAAATCGATGCCGTGCAGAACCGCACCAAACGCAAGTTCGCTGACCGTACCGGGATTCGCTGTGGTAGCCATCAGAAGGCCGTGTTGCTACAAACCTATACCCGCGACACCGGCGAGCTGATGCACGATCTCTCGGTGCCGATCATGCTCAAGGGCAGGCATTGGGGCGGTTTGCGCCTGGGCTACAAGCCGCAAAAGCCACGCTAGAAACCCGAGCCGGCGGGTGATTGTTACAAACCCTGTAATGAATCTGTGCAGGGTTTGGCTGTTTCCTCGACGGAAAACTAATTAACATATCTATTAATTAGGTTGCTAATGAAGCTCGGGAGGTCAGCATGCAAGGCAAAGTTGATATCGCGGTCATGATCGGCAGTGGAGTGCCTGCCAATCTGCGCTCCATGGGGCGCAAGGTCTGCTGGGTGGTGCTGCTCAATGGCGAGCGCCGGGGTACGGCGTTCTCCAGTCGCGAAGAGGCGCAAGAGTGCAAGGCTGCCTGGTTGGCGCAATTGAACGCCGAAAGGCCTGACAGCCTGCATTGAGGTTGTCAGTGCGTTTGGTGCATGCGCAGGTTCAGGTCGTCGACCACTCGCGCCCAGTCCGCGTCTTCGCGCAATTGTTCCTTGAGGAAGCCGGCCTGTTGCGGTGACCAGAATTCGGCGTCGATGAGTTTCTTGTCATCGGGCAGGGAATGGCTGGCAATGAAGTCGTCGATCGCTTTCTGGCTGGAGTCCAGGCCGAGCTGGTCGAACAGGCCTTTCAAGTCGTGTGTCGGTGATTCCATGTTCATCTCCTTGCAGGTCTCGGTCGGGTCGAGGGCGAAGCGCGGTACCCTGGCTTCGAGGGCGCCGCACCGGCGAAGTTCGAACGCGATGTTCAAGCGCAACGATGAGCATAGACCGCCAAACCGACGATCAGGCTTTCAATGCCCCCGCATCGACCGCTGCCTTGAGTTCCCTGGCCGATTCCTGAGCCGCAATGGCGGCGACATCCGGGGTCTTGAACCAGCGATCTTTTTCGACCTGGTGATAGGTTACGGTCTTGAGCGGTGGTTTGGCGCGCATGACAATCACGGCCTGGAATTCACCTTCGACTTCTCTGGCTTCGCCCCGGATAAAAAACTCGCCGATATCAAATTCCGTCACGTTGCAGACTTCCCCTGGAAAAACATTATTGTTGTCGACGCAACCCGATTTTTTGCGGATTGGTTTTATATGGCGGGCAGTATGGCAGTAGTTGCCCGTCGACGGCTGAGATAAGTCGACGGGCAGACGAAACGTCGAAGGCAGTGAGCGCGGTGGGGCATGTCAAGGGTGTGATTCAAGAAACCGGGCAAGGGCACAGGCTTCGTTATGACTGGCTCGGAAACCTCTGACGCAGCCTGTAGAAATATCCTTGATATGAAAGAAAGCATTCCCCGCCATCACCACCTGAAATCGCGGGCGATTCGGGGCGCCGCGAAGCAGTTCAGGCTCCAAGGGATAAGCAAAGTGTGTCAACGTGCACATATGAAGTCCTTTTCATGGTTTTAACGACGTATGTACGTCGTTTTGGCTAGTCTCCAAGAGCATCGCTGCTCTAGAATCACCCTCACTGGTGGGTGAGTGATGTTTATCTAAAGCAATTTTTTGCGGACGATATGTAGGAAAAGATTTTATCTTGATGAGATTTTTCCCCGAAGTTGATAGTCCATAATTTTCTGGCAGCAGGAAGGGTGTTTTCCTTCAGCCTGTGACGAACGCCAGTCAGGACGACGCGAGTGACGTTCCAGTAGTCTTCTCAAGCTTCGTGAAGGGTGAGCGCTCTGCTCATTCAGGACTTCAATCCGGGTTCTTCGGCTACAACCGTCGGCATTGCCGCTTTTTTGGCTATGCGTCTGTTTTTCGCGCATGGCACCATTTTTCAGATGTGGGGATGTTTCCTTGGCAGTAAGTAATCTCGATATGCATGCTTTGTTCGTGCTGGGTGATTTGCGCGCAAAGCTGGTCAAGCAGTTTCAGTCACGTTTCGTTTACATCACCGAACAGAACGCTGAAGGCATTTACATTGCCGAAATCGACACCGAATCAGCCCTGGTGGTGGACGACAAACCCGGACTCAAACTCAAGGTCGGCGATCATTTCAGCGCGTCAGTGTTGCCCAGTCGCGAAGGCGGCAAGCTGGACATCAAATTCCGCGACATCAAGCTGACGGTTTACGGCATTGGCGATTACGCCTTCGTGACCACGGCCGACGGTCAGGGGGTCGTATTCAAGGAAGGTCACAGCGTGGTGATGGTATTTGCCGCGCATCAACAGTTGCAGGAAGGCCTGACCAAGACCCTGAAAGCCGTGACCGCCAAAGTGGCCAAGTGGCGCAAGGGCGAACTGGTGACCTTCAAGGCCAGCGAGTGATGACCCTGACCCGCGCCGACTTCCACGAACATAACCTGGCCAGCGCTCAAGACGAAGCGCGGCAGCTGTTCGAGCAGAAGACCATTCTGCAGGGAGCCTGGCTGAATTGGGTGGCGTCACGGCTTTACCAGCTGCAACCGGCGCCTTACGCCAGCATGGTCAGGCGGGAGCTGATGCGTTTGCAGGAAACTTCCGAAAATTGATCCACGCACCTCGAAAGCAGGAACCTCTACTACAGTCATTGGACTGAGTATTCAGAGGCTTCGCGGTCTACTGCCAGGCCATCCTGCTATTGCTGTGAACAGCACGAGGTGCAAAAGCATGAACGGATTTCGACGGTTGCTGGCCGCTGTCCTGGCCACTTTCGGTTTGCTGGCGATACCCGCCCCGGTGTTTGCCGCCCAGGCGCCGATCCACTTCGCCGACCTGAACTGGGAAAGTGGCAGCCTGATTACCGATGTCCTGCGCATCATTGTCGAGAAGGGCTACGGGCTGCCGACCGATACCTTGCCGGGTACCACCATCACCCTGGAAACCGCGCTGGCCAACAATGACATCCAGGTCATTGGCGAAGAGTGGGCCGGTCGCAGCCCCGTGTGGGTCAAGGCGGAAGCCGAAGGCAAGGTCGTCAGCCTCGGCGACACGGTCAAGGGCGCTACCGAAGGCTGGTGGGTGCCGGAGTATGTGATCAAGGGCGACCCGGCCAAGGGCATCAAGCCGCTGGCGCCGGACCTGCGCAGTGTCAGCGACCTGCCGAAATACAAGGACGTGTTCAAGGATCCGGAAGCCCCGACCAAGGGACGCTTCCTCAACAGCCCCATCGGCTGGACCTCGGAAGTGGTCAACAAGCAGAAGCTCAAGGCCTATGGGCTGGATGACAGCTACGTGAATTTCCGCAGCGGTTCGGGCGCGGCACTGGATGCCGAAATCAGTTCGTCGATTCATCGTGGCAAGCCGGTGCTGTTTTACTATTGGTCGCCCACGCCGTTGCTCGGCCGCTTCAAGCTGATCCAGCTCGAAGAGCCACCGTTCGACGCCGAAGCCTGGAAGACCCTGACCGACGCCGACAACCCCAACCCACAGCCAACCCGCTCCCTGGCCTCCAAGCTGTCGATCGGTGTGTCCACTCCGTTTCAGAAACAATATCCGCAGATTGCCGAGTTCTTCGCCAAGGTCGAGTTTCCGATCGATCCCCTGAATAAAGCGCTGGCCGAAATGAGCGAGAAACATACACCGCCACGTCAGGCCGCGGAGGCCTTCATGAAGGCTCATCCGGACGTCTGGCGGGCCTGGCTGCCCAATGACGTGGCGGATAAAGTCTCCGTCGGAATGTGAGCGGGCGCGGGTATGCACTTTTGGTCTTGCACTTGCTCGCGCACTTCGGGAAAAGCCGACTAGCCTGTTCTGTTCATATCCCTTTCAAGGATCTCTGAACCATGACCTTGTTGTTGGCTCAGTGGCTGGTGACGATCTTCGCGGCGATCAGTCTGGTGCATGTGTATTGGGCGCTGGGTGGTGAGTGGGCGGCGGTGGCGGCGGTCCCGCAAGTACCGCAGGAGGGCAGCGCGCAACTGCGACCGGCGTTCAAGCCACGCGGCTGGATCACCCTGGTGGTGGCCGGGATGTTGCTGTTGATTGCCGTGCTGGTGTGCTTTCGGGTGGGTTGGTGCCTGCCACCCTTGCATCACTGGTCATTGCAGTGGTTGATCAGCGCGATTGCGATTTTGCTGTTTGCCCGGGCCATTGGCGATTCGGAGCTGGTGGGGTTTTTCAAGGAGGTCAAAGGCTCGAAGTTTGCCCGGCTCGACACCTGGGTTTACTCGCCGTTGTGTGTGGTGCTGGGGGCGGGGTTGTTGGCGGTGGCCTGGATTTGAGACAGGCCGGTCATGATGTATTGGCTGGTCTATAGCCTTCGCGAGCAAGCCCGCTCCCACAGTGATCGAGGGTGACCACACATAACCTGTGGGAGCGGGCTTGCTCGCGAAGAGGCCGGCCCAGTCAATACAAATCCTTGGTCTAACTACCGCTCTCGGTCCGCCGACTGCTCACCTCGGCCGGCACATCATCCCCAGCCATGCGTTTGCGGAACAGCGCCGCCCGGGCCAGCAGCAAGGTGGTCACCGGCACGGTAATCGCCAGCAGGATCGGAATCAGCCAGGCGTGCAGTACCGGCGCGGACTTGAGCGCCGAAAAGTAGATGATCGAAGCCAATGCCACGCACCAGGCCCCGAGTGTCGAGGCCAGGGCCGGCGGGTGCATGCGCTGGAAGTAGTCTTTCATGCGCAGCAGGCCCGTGGCACCGATCAATGCGAACAGGCTGCCGAGCACCAGCAGGATCGCCACCGGGACTTCCACCCACAACGACAATGGCGTATTCATTCGATCACCTCACCACGCAGCAGGAATTTCGCCAGGGCGAACGAGCCGACGAAACCAAACAGTGCAATCAGCAGCGCCGCCTCGAAGTAGGTGTCACTGGCATAACGGATACCCAGCGTCAGCATCATCAGCATCGCGACGATGTACAGGTAGTCCAGCGCCAGGACCCGGTCCTGGGCCGACGGCCCCTTGAACAGGCGGATCAGGGTCAGGATCATCGCCAGGGAAAAGAAGAACAGGCTCAGCAGGATCGCGTTCGACAGCAACGGGCTCATTCGAAGATCTCCATCAACGGACGTTCGTAGGTCGCCTTGAAGTGCTGGATGAACAGCGCCTCATCGTCCAGGTCGAAGACATGCAACAGCAGGATGCTGCGGTCCAGCGCCAGCTCCGACCAGACCGTACCGGGCACCACCGTGGTGATCATCGACAGCGCGGCCAGGCCGTTGGCGTCGCGCAAGTCCAGTGGCACCTTGATGAATCGCGAGCGGGGCGGGCGGCGACCGGCGTTGAGTACGTTCCAGGCCACGGCGAGGTTGGACACCAGCACATCACGCCCGACCACCAGGACCAGGCGCAGGATCACCCCGGGACGACGGATGCGCACCGGCAGCGGGCGCAGCCTGCGCATCATCAGCGGCGCACAAAACCCCAGCGCCGCCCCCAGCAGCAGATTGCCGGGGCTTGTCGACAGGTTCAGCAACAGCCACAGCAGCCCCAAGGCCAGCGACAGCAAGGGCGCAGGAAACAGGCGCTTCATGGTTGCACCTCCTGCGGGGTCGCCTTGGCCGTCGGGTTCGGTACGACGCGCGTGTCGAGCACCGCCATCACGTATTGCTGCGGGTTGTACAAGGCATCGGCGGCGGCCTGGGTGTAACGCAGCAGCGGGTCGGCCTTGAAGGTCAGCGCAATGCTCAAGGCCAACAGTGCAAAGATCGGCACGCATTCGAAGCGTCGCAGCAGGGGGGAGGGACGTTCCGCTGGCGTCCAGAAGCGCTGGATACCCAAGCGCGAGAACGCGATCAGCGATGCCAGGCCGGACAAGATCAACAACGCCAACAGGCCCCACGCCGCGTTGGAAATCGGTTCGTCGCCGCTGTTGCCCAGGCCGAGCGGATTGAGCAGCGCACCGATCAGCCCGAGTTTGCCGATAAACCCGGAGAGCGGCGGCATGCCGATGATCAGCAAGGCGCAGGCGATGAAGCTCAAGCCGAGAAACGCCATGGTCCAGGGAATCACCTGGCCGACCACGGCTTTTTGTTCGTCGTCGAGGTTGATGCCTTTGGGCGGATGCAGGGATTCCAGTGGCCGGGGCAGCAGTTCGGTTTCATCTTCGAGCAGGACTTCGTTGGCCGAGCGCGAGCGCTCGATCAGTTCGGCCAGCAGGAACAGTGCGCTCAACGCCAGGGTCGAGCTGAACAGATAGAACAGCGCCGCGCCGACCAGGTTCGGCTGGGCGAAACCGATGGTCGACAACAGAATGCCCGCCGACACCAGGATGCTCAGGCTGGCCATGCGCTCCAGGCGTTGCGCGGCGAGGATCGCAATGGCGGCGCAGACGATCGTCGCCATGCCGCCGTAGATCAGCCATTCACCGCCAAAGAATGCCGACGCCCCGGCCTGGGCGGAGAACAGCAACGTCCACAGGCGCAGCAAGGTGTAGATGCCGACCTTGGTCATGATCGCGAACATCGCCGCCACCGGCGCGCTGGCTGAGGAATAGGCCGGCACCAGCCAGAAATTCAGCGGCCACATGCCGGCCTTGGCCAGGAACGCGACGGCCAGGATCCCCGCGCCGGCGTGCAGCAAGCCGCGATCGGCTGCGGACACCAGGGGGATTTTTACCGCCAGGTCGGCCATGTTCAGGGTGCCAGTGACGCCATAGATCAGCGCCGCGCCAATCAGGAACAGCGACGAAGCCAGCAGGTTGATCGAGATGTAATGCAGCCCCGACGACACCCGCGCCCGGCCCGAACCGTGGAGCATCAGCCCGTAGGACGCGGCCAGCAACACCTCGAAGAACACGAACAGGTTGAACAGGTCGGCGGTGAGGAACGCGCCGTAAAGGCCCATCAACTGGATCTGGAACAGCGCGTGAAAGCTCGAACCGGCGCTGTCCCAGCGGGCCATGGCAAACAGCAGGGCACTGACACCGATGATGCCGGTCAGCACCAGCATCAGCGCCGACAGGCGATCGACCACCAGCACCAGGCCGAACGGCACTTGCCAGTTGCTCGGCAGGTACACACCGATGGAGCCGGGCACGCCGGTGGTTTGTGTCCATTGCAACAACGCCACGGCAATGCCCAGCCCGAGCAGGCTGGAGAACAGATTGATTTTCGCCTTGAGCGGGCGGTGCTTCTCGCCGAGCATCAGCATGATTGCGGCGGTCAGCAGCGGCAGCAGAATGGGCGCGACGATCAGGTGGGTCATCGCCATCATTCCTTAGGCTCCCGGCCATCTACATGGTCGGTGCCGGTCAGGCCCCGGGACGCCAGCAACACCACCAGGAACAGCGCGGTCATGGCGAAGCTGATGACGATCGCGGTCAGCACCAGGGCTTGCGGCAACGGGTCGGTGTAGTGCAACAGGTCCTGCGGTACGCCGTCCTTGATGATCGGCTCCTTGCCGATGAACAGGCTGCCCATGCTGAAGATGAACAGATTGACGCCGTAGGACAACAGGCACAGGCCCATGACCACCTGGAACGTCCGTGGGCGCAGGATCAGCCAGACACCGGACGCGGCCAGTACGCCGATGGCGATTGCGATGACTTCTTCCATCAGACGGCTCCCTTGGCGGCAACGGATTTGGGCTGGGCAGCGGTTTTGTGACCCCGTACCGACTGGTGGGCGAGGGCGGTGAGGATCAACAGGGTCGAGCCGACCACCACGCCGTACACGCCGATGTCGAAGAACAGCGCGCTGGCCAGGTGAATGTCACCCAGCAGCGGTAACGAGAAATGCCAGGTGTGGGTGGTCAGGAACGGATAACCGACCACCATCGCACCCAGCCCGGTGGCGGTGGCGAACAACAGCCCGGTACCCATCCAGCGCAGCGGCCGCAGGCTCATTTGCGCTTCGACCCACTGCGTGCCGGCGACCATGTATTGCAGGATGAACGCCACCGACATCACCAGCCCGGCGACAAAGCCGCCGCCCGGTTGATTGTGCCCGCGCATGAACAGGTAGAACGACACCACCAGCGCCACCGGCAACAGCAGGCGCACCAGCACCGCCGGCACCATCATGAAGCCGAGCGCGGTGTCGCTGGCGTGACGCGGGTTGACCAGGTCGGTGACCACGTCCGGCGCGAGCAAGCGTTGCTGGGCCGGCAGTTGCAGGCTTTCTTTCGGCGGACGGAAGCGGCGCAGCAGGGCGTACACGGTCAGGGCCACGGCTACCAACACGGTGATTTCACCGAGGGTGTCGAAACCACGGAAGTCCACCAACATCACGTTGACCACATTGCTGCCGCCGCCCTCGGGCAAGGCGCGACTCAGGTAGAACGAGGAAATGTCGTTGGGAGTCTGGCGCGTCAGCATGGCGTAGGCCAGCAACGCCATGCCGACACCGACCGCGGTCGACAGCAGCAAGTCGCGGATCCGCCGCACCCGCGCCCGGCGCAGGCTGCTCGGCAACGGCGAGACTTCTTCGATCCGTCGTGGCAGCCAGCGCAGGCCCAGCAGGATCAGCACCGTGGTCACCACTTCGACCGCCAGTTGCGTCAGGGCCAGGTCCGGCGCGGAAAACCAGACGAAGGTGACGCAGGTCATCAGGCCGCAGACGCTGACCATGGTCAGGGCCGCGAGACGGTGATACTTGGCTTGATAGGCCGCGCCAAGGGCGCAGGCGATGGCCAGCAACCACAGGGTGACGAAGACGATCGACCCGGGGATTTTCGGCCGGTCGCCCCAGTGCAGGCTGCTGTGCAGCATGGGGATCAACCCGGCCAGCACGGCGGCGAGCACCACCAGGAACAACTGCATTTGCAGGCGCCGGGTGCCAATGCGCGGCTCCAGGCGACGGGCCAGGCGCATGCTGGCGACCAGTGCCCATTCGAACAGGTGCTTGCCGTCCAGGCGGCCAATCACGGGCGGGCGGTTGAAGCGTCCACGCTTGAGTTGATTGCGCAGCAGCAGATAGAGCGCGGTGCCGCAGGACAAGGCGATCAGGCTCATGATCATCGGCGCGTTCAGGCCGTGCCAGATGGCCAGGCTGTACTCGGGCAGTGTGCCGCCGACCACCGGTTGCGCCGCCGCCGCGAGCAGCGGGCCGACCACTTGCGCGGGGAAAATCCCCACCAGCAGGCAGGTGAACACCAGCAATTCCACCGGCGCGCGCATCCAGCGCGGTGGCTCGTGGGGGGTATGAGGCAAGTCGGTCGCGGGCGGACCGAAGAACACATCCACGGTGAAACGCAGGGAGTAGGCCACGCTGAAGGTACCGGCAATCGTTGCCACGATCGGCAGGCTCAACTCGACCCAGCGCGTGGCATTGATGAATACGGTTTCGGCGAAGAACATCTCTTTGGAGAGGAAGCCGTTGAGCAACGGCACACCCGCCATCGAGGCGCTGGCGACCATGGCCAGGGTGGCGGTGAACGGCATCAGTTTGTACAGGCCACTGAGCTTGCGGATGTCGCGGGTGCCGCTTTCGTGGTCGATGATCCCGGCGGCCATGAACAGCGAAGCCTTGAACGTGGCGTGATTGAGGATATGGAATACAGCGGCGACGGCAGCCAGCGGGCTGTTCAGGCCGAGCAACAGGGTGATCAGGCCGAGGTGGCTGATGGTCGAGTAGGCCAGCAAGCCCTTGAGGTCGTTCTGGAACATCGCGCAATACGCCCCGAGCAACAGGGTGCAGGCGCCGGCGCCGCTGACGATGTAGAACCATTCTTCACTGCCGGAAAGCGACGGCCATAGCCGCGCGAGCAGAAACACCCCGGCCTTGACCATGGTCGCCGAGTGCAGGTACGCCGATACGGGCGTCGGCGCGGCCATGGCGTGGGGTAGCCAGAAGTGGAAGGGGAATTGCGCGCTTTTGCTCAAGGCGCCGATCAGGATCAGGGGCAACAGAATGGGGTAGAGGGCATGGGCACGAATCTGCTCGCCGGCGGCCAGGACCTTGTCCAGGTCATAGCTGCCGACCACATGGCCGAGCAGCATGACCCCCGCCAGCAGGCACAAACCGCCCGCGCCGGTCACCATCAGCGCCATGTAGGCGCCGCGCCGTGCATCGGCGCGATGGTGCCAGTAGCCGATCAACAGGAACGAGAAGAGGCTGGTCAGTTCCCAGAAAAACACGATCTGGATCAGGTTGCCGGAGATCACCAGCCCGAGCATGGCGCCCATGAAGGCCAGGAAAAACGCGAAGAAACGCGGCACCGGATCGTTCGGCGACATGTAGTAGCGGGCGTACAGCGAAACCAGGGTGCCGATGCCCAGCACCAGCATGGAGAACAGCCAGGCGAATCCGTCCATGCGCAGGACGAAGTTCAGGCCCAGGCTGGGCAGCCAGGTAAACTCTTCGCGGATGACGCCGCCATGGGCGATCTGCGGGTACAGGAACGCGACCTGGGCGGTGCCGATCAGGGCGATCAGGCCAGCCAGCAGGGATTCGGCGTTACGGGCGTTGTGCGGCAACACGGCCGCCAAACAGCTGCCTATGAAAGGCAGAAGCAGTAGAACTATCAGGGACATAGGCTTCTAATCTGCGGAAGTTTGTGAAGCATCATACGTGCCAGCTCCCGGATCACCAAACGCCAAGCTGTCGCAGAATCTTACACGGTAGACGGAAAAGTCCTGATTCACATTGTTTAAGAGAGGGGGCGCCTGTGCCGGCCCCTTCGCGAGCAAGCCCGCTCCCACAGACGCGGTCAAATGTGGGAGCGGGCTTGCTCGCGAAGGCGGCCTATCCAGCCATGCAGAACCAGCGGTCTATCGCTGAGTTTCCTCTTCCAGCGCTTCCTCCGCCGCAGCCGCCTTACCCTTGGTCTTCAACTCACTGACTATCACCGCCGCCACAATCAACCCGGCGCCGACCAAGGCAATCGCCGGCAGGCGTTCCCCGGCAATGCGCCCGACAATCCCGGCCCAGACCGGCTCGCCGGCATAGATCAGCGTGGCGCGGGTCGGTGACACGCTTTTCTGTGCCCAGTTCATCGCTACTTGAATCGCCGCGCTGGCCGCACCGAGGCCCAGCGCGCTGCACAGCAGCAACCAGGAGAAGTTCGGAATCGCCTCGTTGGTCGGCACCACCATCAGGAACGACAGCACCGAAGTGACCGCCAGTTGCACCACCGTCACCCTGCGCACGTCGACCTGGCCGGCATAGGTGCTGATCAGGATGATCTCGGCCGCAATGGCCACGGCACTGATCAAGGTGGCGATTTCACCGGGGCTGAAGTTGAACGATGCACCGGCCGGCCCGGACAACAGCATCAGCCCGGTAAAGGCCAGCATGATGCCGATGCTCGGCATCAACCCCGGGCGCCGCCCCAGCACCAGCCATTGCAGCAACGGCACAAAAGGGACGTAAAGCGCAGTAATGAATGCCGACTGGCTGCTGGGAATGCTTTGCAGGCCGACCGTCTGCAAACCGTAGCCGAGCATGATCGCCACGCCGATAAACGACCCGGCCTTGAGTTCGAACCAGGTCAGGTCGCGCAGGTGACGCCAGGAAAACAGCGCGACGATGCTCGCGGCGGCGGCAAAGCGCAGGCCGACGAAAAACATCGGGCCGCTGACGGTCATCGCGTGCTGGACCAGCAGGAAGGTACCGCCCCAGACCATGGTGATCAGCACCAGCACGCACTCGGCCTTGCTGAACCTTGTAAAACGGGAAGAAGCCTTTGGGGAGTTCACCGACGTCATGACCTTGCACGCTACTGGAGGGGGACGCACAATGCGTCGAATGTTGCGCAGTATACTGCCCAACCCCACTCAGTGAGCAATATAGTGCACAAAGATTCTACCCAGCGGGCATCAGTCCTCCAGCACGCCAGTCAAAACGTCCGTCGTTTGCGTCATGCCGCCGACCTGAGCCAGACGGCGCTCGCCGAAAAATCCGGTGTCAGCCGGCGAATGCTGGTGGCGATCGAGGCGGGGGAAAAGAACGTCAGCCTGACCACCCTCGATCGGGTGGCCGAAGCCCTCGACGTCGCCTTCAGTGATTTGATCCAGGCGCCCGACGCCCGCGATCCCAGCCGTATCAACGAGCTGGCCTGGACCGGCACCATCCCCGGCAGCAAGGCGGTGTTGCTCTCCAAGGCCCAGGCCAGCCGTGAAGTCGAGCAGTGGGAGTGGTGCCTGCAACCGGGCGAGGTGTATCCGTCGGAACCGGACGCCGATGGCTGGAGCGAGCAGATTTATGTCTTCGAAGGTTGCCTGACCGTTATGCTCGGCGACCAGCCACAGCATATCGCCACCGGTGAATTCTTCATGTTCGCCAGCAACCAACCGCACTGTTATCGCAACGACGGGGCGGTGGCGGCGCGGTTTGTGCGCAATGTGGTGATCTGAACAGGGAGAGCAGGATGGGCCAGACCTTGACCAATGACGCCGAGATCCTGATTGTCGGTGGCGGCCTCAGTGGCGCGATGCTGGCGGCGCAGTTGATGCGTTTGCCAGGCCGGCGCCGGGTGCTGGTGATCGAGCCCCGCGCCGAGTTGGGGCGGGGCGAAGCCTACAGCGCGGTGGAGTTGGGCCATACGCTCAATGGCAACGCGGCACGGATGAGTGTCGACCCGGACAACCCCGACGACCTGACCCAATGGTTGACCGAATACATCGAGGCGGGCGGTTGGCCGGAATCGGACCGGCAGCACGTGCCGATCAGCGAACTGTTTCCACCGCGAGGGATTTTCGGCCTGTACGCCCGGCAGCGCCTGGCAGAAGCGCAGGCGGTGGGCGCACTGAACGGTTCGACGGTCGAGCATGTGCAGGCCGAGGTGGTCGATTTGCAAGCCGATGCCGACGCCGTACGGTTGACCTTGAGCGATGACCGATGCTTGCAGGGCGCTTTTGCGGTACTGGCCACCGGACTGTTTCCCGCCGCGCGCACGCCACAAACCCGGTCCAGTGGCTTGAACGCCGCCGCCCTCGATCCTTGGGACGTAGCGGCCATGCAGCGGCTCGATCCGCAATCGACGGTCATGATCATCGGCTCGGGCCTGACCATGGTCGACGCCGTGGTCTCCCTCGAACAGGCCGGGCATCGCGGGCCGATCGAAGTGTTTTCCCGCCATGGCCTGCTGCCCCATGTGCGCCGCCAGCCACCGGCCTGGGTGGATTTTCTCGCCGAGGACCAGGACATCCGCACACCCCGGCAGTTGATGCGTGAACTGCGTCGACACTGTCGGGACGCCATCGCCCAGGGCATTGACTGGCAGGCACCACTGGACACGGTGCGGGCCCATATCGGCCGCTTATGGCATCAGGCGACGGATGCGCAGCGTCGGCAGTTCGTGCGACATGTACGGCCGTGGTGGGAAAGCCATCACCACCGCTCGCCACCCTTGAGTGCCGAACTGGTGGAGCGCCTATATAAAGAAGGGCGGCTGTGTATTCACGCGGCTTCGTTCAAGGGGCTCGAGCCTTCAACGGGCGACGGCGTCAGTATCCGCCTGCGGCGGCGCGGCGAGGCGCAGACCTGTGTGGTCAACGGTGCCGCCCTGATCAACTCCAGCGGTATCGAATACGACTGGCGCCGGGTCGCGCGACCGTTGCCCCGGCAACTGCTCGCCCGTGGCCTGGTGCGGCCGGGGCCGTTGGCATTGGGCATTGCCGCAGAGGTTGATGGCGTCGTCCTGAACGCCGAGGGCCAGCCCGTCAGCCGATTGTTCGCCATGGGCCCGCCGTTGCGCGGCATGTGGTGGGAAAGTACCGCCGTCACCGATGTGGCGAGCCAGGCCAAGGCGTTGGCCGGGCGGCTGGTGCGCTAGCCGTCCGTTCTGGTCTTCAGCGCGGTGTGTTGGGGCTCAGCCAGCGTTGCTTGAGTTGCTCCAGGCTTCCGTCCTGTCGCATCTGGTCCAGTGCTTGTTGCCAGCGCGCCACCTGGTGGGCATCGGTCTGCAGGGAAAACGCAATGTAGCTGCCTTGCCGCATCAGCGGGATCTGGTAGTGCAGTTGACTGGGCGGCACGCCTTCTTCACGGGCCAGGGTGGCAATGGACAAGGTGTCGGCCACCACATAGTCGGCACGCCCCAGACGCGCCAGGCGCATCATCTGCTCGGGTGTTTCGACGCCATACAGATTGTTCAAACCCTGCTGCTGCAAGTAGTTGTAGGCCAGCCATTTACGCGGCACTGCAATCGCGCCGTGGCTGCCGGCTTCCAGCAGGCTGCGCACTGGCTGGCGGGTGCTGTCGGCGGAATACAGGGCCGTTTCGACGTCCAGCAATGGGCCGACCCATTGGTACAGGCCGTCGCGCTCGGCCGTGCGCAATACGGTGAACACCCCGGTGGCCGGTTCGCTGTTGGCGACATGCAGGGCCCGCAGAAATGGCAGTTGTTGCAGGTGCACGCGATCCCCGGTGCGCTTGGCCAGTGTCCGCACCACGTCCACGCCAAAACCCGTCAACTCGCCGCCTTGCTGGAAATGCAATGGTGGATGGTTGTCGGTCAGCAGGTTCAGGTCAGCCGCGCATGCGCTGAAGGTGAGGAAATACAGCAGGCAAACGGCAAAGCGCTTCATGAATCGTCCTTGATGAAATGAAGCGCAGAGCTTAGTACGGGGGGCTGTGGCTGTCCTGCACAATTGTCGGACTTTTTTGGCTTACTTTGGGACTTTGGGAGGGGGGGTTGGGTTTGAGTACATATCCGTTTTTTCGGTAACGGCGGCTTATGGTTTCGCCCTTACGGCGAGTCCCTTTTGGCAAACGCCCCAAAAGGAACCAAAAGGTCTCGCCGGTATGACTCACCCACATAGGTAACAAAACAGTTCAAGCACATAGGTAACAGTCTTTAACTGGCACTGGTCGATTCCGAGGATCTGACCATGCCGTGGCGAGAGCTGAAACCTATGGACCTGAAAGT